>DAIOVK010000001.1:0-11549 GCA_036759045.1 Kapaibacterium sp. (SeqCode)
GAACGAATAATATCAAAGTATGCGCTAGTAATGATTAGTGAGATTCTTCACTTCATTACCAATGACATCGCTACTTATCAATCTGGAGTACGCCAGAATCCATCTTGCTTTTTAGTCATTGGTTATTAGTTCTTAGTAGAAAGACCAATGACGAAAAACTAATGACCTATAAAAACTATTTTTAAGATGGATTCTGACATCACTAAAAGTGTAATTCCGAAAAAGTGCTTTTCAGTCATACTATTAGCTTGCTGATAGTATGACTAAAAGAACACTGTTTCTGAATCTCAAGTTCCGTGTTTACAAGGATTTGTGAGATTCTTACTTTCCGCGTTCTTTTACAATAGAAAATTTCCAGACTTTTCCATAATAAGATGACGTTCTCCACCACACATCTTTTGTTACTGTCTTTTGTTTTGTTTTATCTAAAAATGAATAATAAGTCTGTCCGTTATCAGCAGCAATTATTTTTTTGCCAGCAGTCAATAATTCTGGATATTGAAGATAAAGCGAATCTATAAACAGATTTCTTCCAGTTTGAATTGGGTCAGTATCATAAATAATATTACCATTTGTTTCCATTACCCACAAATCATCTATTTTAAAAGTGCTGTCAGGTAAATTCATTAAATACTTATTTGTATAAAAAGAAATAAACTCGTGTGGTTTTACAACAAGATTAATTGAACCAAGCTTTTGCCCATTGCTGATAATTGGAACTGCCATTACAATTGCATAGTAACCTTCAACTACCTTAAAAATACCACTCATCGCAGGTTCGTGAGTAGTTATCATTTTCTGTTGATGCTCCTGATTCGTTATATCTGAACCAATCGCACTTTCATAGATTTCAGGTTCAACGTATTGTATTATATTGTTTTCATTTACATAAACTGCTTCAGCTATTGCTGGATATTTTGAAAAAATTGACTTTAGTTCATTTTTGATTACTGTTTCATTAAAATTACTATCAAAAACTGTTTGACAGGATATTTTAAGAGTAGAATACAAGTCAGCGGCAGCACTATCGACAGCATTTTGCGATGCTTTTAGCAATAAAATATTGTCATTTTCTTTTACTGGTTCATTCGATGAACTGCAGGAAATTACAAAAAAAGAAACGAGAGCAAGAAGTAATACATTTAACTTCATTATTCACCTAAAATTTAAATTAAAAAAATTATTTATATATTGTTTTTCTTGATAACTATGCAAATTTGGATACTTTCTTGAGTATGACTACCCGTCAAAATCATACTTTGTATTTCTTTCGACTTTGTATTTCATAACTTTTCATTTACATAGTTAATCAAATTAGATTGACAATGATGAAGAAATATCAGATATTTATAGTTTTTCCCATTCTGATTTTTCAATACCTGCTTGTTTGAGAATTTTTATTAAAAATACTCTATCTATATCAACATCATGAGGATTTGGAATACGCAAAGTAGAATCGCCGTTTAACATAAATTGATGTTTCCCCCCTGAGTATGGTCCCTCGAAACCATATTTGCGAAGGTAATAAATTAGTTCTTTTCTTGACAATGGCTTAATAGGTGGCATTTTCTTCAAATAATAAATTGAAACTGATATTGTTAATTGGAAAAATCTCTAAATTATTTTTTATTCTAATTAAAAGCCATTCTTCTAAAACATCAATTAATTCTCTCCTGCACTCTTCAAAAGAATTTGCTCTGGCATATACTCCATGGCAAAGTGGAATTTCTCCGTATATCGTATTCGAATCTTCAAGAAATTCATATTTAGCTGTTTTTATTGCTTCAGAAATATATTCATTAATCATTTTGTTATTCTTTCTTACTTTATAAATTGTAAACTATTTATTTTTCCTTTTCTTTAAACAAATAACTACACAAAAATAGAATATTTTAAAATTTTAAATTGCTACATTCTTTTGAACAGATTTCATAGTTTGATAAAAGTTATTGATTAACTTTGTCATTAAATCATTTAAATCCACATTTTCTTTTTTGAGCCATTGATTTATTTCCGGTTCAAGAGGAATTTGGGTCGTAACAAGCCATTTTATTTTTCCAGTTTCTATATCTTCATCAGTTATTGCCGGAATATCACTGTAATCTACTTTTTCATCATTATATATAATTAATTGATGAGGAACATCAATAGAATATTTTCCAAATTTAATTGCATCAAATGCATCAATAGGATTATTATCGAATTCAACAGTATAACTTGAATCGAATTTATTTTGATTGATAAGTTCAATAGCTTGGTTTTGATTTATTTTTTTCATTGTTACCTCATTAATTAAAATAAAATTTTCTTTCTTTTGAATTTGATAAACGAGCAGAAATTATTCTAATTTTTTCTTTTCTATGAACATAAACAGCAGTAATTATTACATTTTGCATTTTCCCAATAGTTATATATCTGATTTCACCATAATCTCTTCTGTTATCTATTGAAGTTTTACGGTTATTATCTAGAAAAATATTTTTTGCTAAATTAAAATCAATATTATGTTTATTAATATTAATTTTATTTTTAAGTTCATCCCATTCGAATTCCATAATTAAAATAAAATTTTCATAATAAATAAATTCTATTGCTGTTTATAAACTCAGTTATCTTTCCCTATAGCGAAATTTAAGGAGTTAACAGATTTGGCACGTAAAGAATAATTTTGCAAATTATCCAGAGAAGGTGTCATTCCGAACCCCACGATAAAGCAAGTTCTTTATTTAAATGGAGATGACATAACTTAACACTGTCATTCTGATCGCAGCGAAGAATCCAGAAAATTTTTTTAACCACTACTCTCTGGATTCTTCAGTTCGTTTACCAATGACATCGTTACTTATCAATCTGGCGTACGCCAGAATCCATCTTGCTTTTTTGTCATTTGTCATTAGTTGTTAGTAAAAATACTAATGACTAATAACAAATGACTAATGACCAAAAAAACTATTTTTTAAGATGGATTCTGACATTCGTCAGAATGAAGCTTTTAGTTATATCATTCCCATTTAAATAAAATTCTTGTTTCAAATTTCATTAAAAAAATACCTAAACTCTCTAAAATTAATCATTAACAATTAACAATTAACAATTAACAATTAAACATTAATCATTGTAATGGCTTTCTCAATCCTATTTTTTCTTGTTTCAGGACGCTTTGCTTCAGATATCCAATTAACGTATTCTTTTTTATGAGTATAAGATAGTTTATTAAATTTTTCAAAAGTTTCAGGAAATTGTGTCAGAGATTGATTAAAATCGTCTGGAATAGACACAGCGCGTTCTTCAAGGTCTTCTTCGATTGTTACACTAATTTTATCGCCGGGATTTTTTCCAATAGCTTTTCTTACCTGTTGATTTATACCGATGCAGTGATTTGGCAAACCCATTTTTACAATCAAGCCGCGGTATTCAAACCCATTAAACATTGCTTTTACTTTAATTCTATGTCTATCGCCAAATTCCTTCATTATTTCATCAGGAATTTCAATATATCCACTGTTGAGTGTGGGATGTTTTATTATAATGGCGTCAAAAGAAAACTGTTTCATTAATTTACCAATTCCTCAATTTGAATTTTTTCAATATTTTGTTTTAAAATAAAATTCATAACAGTTTTAGCAATTCCAAAAGCGTCAAGGTCAATTTCTTTTAGCAATTCAGCTTGACTTCCATGTTCAATTTGCTTTTCGGGTATTCCATGAATAAAAACATCAACTTTCTTTGAATGATTTGCTGTAATGTATTCATTTACAGCAGAGCCAAATCCACCAACTATTGTTCCATCTTCAACTGTAATTATTTTGCTGAATTTTGAGCAAATGGAATCAAGCATTTTAGTATCAAGTGGTTTAATGAAACGTGCATTAATAACAGTTGCAGAAATATTGCTATCTTCTAAAAATGTTGCTGCTTTCAAAGATTCATTCACCATATTTCCAACAGCAAGAATGGCAATATCGCTTCCCTCTCTCAAAATTTCCCAGCTTCCCAACGGAATCTGCTTCATAAATTCCATTTTCACACCAAGCGAACGACCTCGCGGAAAGCGAATTGCGACAGGGCATTGTGTATAATGAAATACAGCGCTATAAAGCAAATCGCGAAGTTCCTGCTCGTCTTTTGGAGCTGCAATTATTATTTTATTAATGCAGCGAAGAAAAGCTAAATCCAAAATACCGTGATGGGTTGAGCCATCAGCACCAACGATGCCAGCTCTGTCCACAGCAAAAATTACGTGTAGATTCTGCAAACTGCAATCGTGAGCAATGTTATCAAAAGCCCGCTGCAAAAATGATGAATAAATGGCACATACTGGTATTATTCCTTCGCTTGCGAGTCCGGCAGCAAAAGTAACTGCGTGCCCTTCTGCAATACCAACATCAAAGAAGCGTTCTGGCATTTCCCGTTCCAATTCATCAAGACCAGTACCTTCAGCCATTGCAGCGGTTATTCCAACTAATTTGGGGTTCATTCTGCATAGCTCAACTAATGCTTTTCCGAATACTTTGTAGTATTGCGGAGGTAAATTATTATCACCAGCATTAGGAATTGAGCAGCCGGTATCTTTATCTATTTTACCAATTGCGTGAAAATGGTGTGCATCTTTTTCAGCTGGAGCGTAGCCCTTGCCTTTTTTTGTAATAACGTGAACAAGAATCGGACCGTGAGATTCTTTAATTAATCGGAACATTTTTACGAGTTGCTGGACGTTATGCCCATTTAAAGGACCGAAATAATTGAATCCCATTGCTTCAAACAAGCTGCCCGGAGTAACAACAGATTTAACTCCACCTTCCAATCTTGATAATACTTTACGGAATCTATCGCCGAGGTTCTCCATTTTCCCTGTAAGCTCCCAAACGTTTTTGCGAAGTTTTTGCATTGGATTAGATGCAAAGATTTCATTAAAATAGTTTGAAAGAGCTGAAACGTTTTGGTCAATAGAAACGTTGTTGTCATTTAAAATAACAGTAATATCTCTTTTTTGAACACCGCAGTTGTTCATACCTTCAAAGGCAAGTCCACCAGTCATTGCACCGTCCCCGATAATTGCAAGCACTTTAAAATCTTTTTTTTGTAAATCGCGTGCTGTGGCAATTCCAAGTGCTGCCGATATGCTTGTGCTGGCATGCCCGGCACCGAAGCAATCGTATTCACTTTCAGAGCGTTTCAAAAAGCCGGAAATCCCGCCTTTTTTCCGAATAGTTTGCATTAAATCGCGACGTTCTGTTAAAACCTTATGAGGATAGCCCTGATGTCCGGTATCGAATATAAGTTTATCAGCTGGAGTATCATAAACATAGTGAAGCGCAACTATCAGCTCGACACTTCCAAGCCCTGAACCGAAATGCCCACCTGTTTGAGTAATTGTATCTATAAGAAATTCCCTTACTTCGTCGCATACGAAATGCAACTGATTTAAGGGAATTTTCTTTAAATCGTTAGGATTATTTATTTTATGTAAATATTTAAATTTGCTGCTATCAAGTGTATTCATTTATTTTGCAATAATAAGTTTTTTTACAATTTCTTTTGCATTCTGATAAAGCTTATAAACATATTGTCCGGAAGGCAGGTTTGCTGCATTAAACTTAGCAGTATAGTGTCCAGGATTGTGGAATGAATTAACAATATCAGCAACTTTATTTCCAGACAAATCAAAAAGTTCAATTTTTAAATTACCAGCTTTTTCTGTGCCATATTCTATTGTAGTAATATCATTGCAAGGATTTGGAATATTTTGTTTGAGATAAATGAGTGATTCTTGCTCTTCAACACTCGAACCAGCGTAGTAATAAATTTCTAAATATAAGTTTTTATCGCCATCAAAATTAACAATAGGATATGATTCTAAATCCCATTCTGCAGGACCTCCAAGTAGCTTACCTGTGGCTTCAAAAGTAGAACCTTCGTGAGGGCATATATATATATGCAGTTCAGGATGCAATTCGCTAATATCAACTCCCTGATGAGTACAAGCTCTCCAAACGGCAGCAAATTGCTGTCCATATTCTTCTTTGTCTATACGGGTAATTAATAAAAATTTAAAAGAACTATCAATTGCATAGACTTTAATCTCAACTGATTGCCAGAGTTCGTAAAGCTCCGGGTAATCATCTAAATTTATGTGATAAACACCGAGAATTTTATCTTTATTCTTATCATATTTTATATCCGGAGTAACTTTTCCGAGTAAAAAGTGTGGACAGGTTGCAGTTACAACAGCACCAGTAAGCATTTTCTTAAGAAAATTTCGTCTATTTTCTGTTAAATTCTTCATTTGTATGAAATATTATAACTATTTAAAAGGATTGCTAAATTTTTTGTTATTTAAAAAATCTGTATCTGTTAGACTTTTCAGGAAATTAATTAAATCCTGCTTTTCAACTGACGAGAGATAAAGCGGACGCATAAGAGTATCTTTGTTGAACCAGTCTCTTCCACCTATGTCGTAATTATGAATTAATTCTTCTAAAGTCTGGTATTCTCCATTATGAAGGTAAGGGTAAGTAACTTGAACATTTCTTAAAGTTGGGGTTATAAATTTACCTTTGTCCATCCAATCTTTAGTAACGTTATATCTGCCTTTGTCGAAATAATGAGTTGTAGTGCCGGTATTGTGGTATTTACCATCAGTAAACATAAAACCGGAATGGCATACAGAGCAGCGTGTTCTTTCGCTAAAGAACAGTTCCATACCACGTTTTTCAGATTCATTCAAAGCACTTTCGTTTCCGTTTATATACCTATCATATTTAGAATTACCAGATATAAGTGTTCTTACAAAAGTTGCAATGGCTCTGGAAGCAAGGAAAGAAGAAGGAACAGAATTTTCTCCGAATGCTTCTTTAAACATTTTCGGATAAAAGCTATGTTTTTTAAGCCGCTCATTAACTTCATTTGTATCGGCACCAAAAATATAAGACAGGAAAATACTGCGATAAGCATTATTTTCGATTCTTGTTCCGCGCCCATCCCACATTAAATTAGGTCGGTAGGCAGCATTAACAAGTGGCATCGTATTACGGCTTTCCAACTGCCCACCATATCCTGAAGGAATATCTTTATGATTAGCAAAACTTGCCTCTTGCTGCATACAATGCGAACAGGAAGCAATAGAACCATCTTTGGAAAGCAGTGGCTCGTAAAACAAATATCTTCCAAGTTCTGCTTTTGCTGCATTATAAGGATTATCGTCAGGAAATGGAACAGGTGGAAAATGTGATGGTGCAAGAGCTTTCTCATCATCTATTACTGGCTCTGTTCCGGATTTTTCTGAACAAGAAGCAATTATGATAAATAAAGCCATTAAGCAAAAATAAAGCAGTTTATGTTTATTATTTTTCATAATTCAATCCATTTAAATTATACAAATTCTATATAATGCAACTTTAATTAGACGAAAAAGTTACAATAAAATTGATTTTATTTGTTAAAAACGATTCAAAATAATTTCTAAGACATTTCCTTGATTTTATTTCAATTGTTACATAATTTCCGATGTATTTTTAACAATATTACGAATATATGAAGAAATTATCAATTAAAAAAGTAAATAAGGAATTAAATGATTTAAAAACTGAAAATATTGAATCAATAATTGCTCTCTATTCAAAAAATTCTATAGTCATTAAAAGTTTGATTCAGAAAATAGAAAATTCAGCAGATTCAATTCTGGATATGAAATACGATGAAATCATCAAATTGATATCAGGCATTTCAAAATCTCTTTCCGAAGCTATTTCATCAATTGAAATATTTGATAATTTAAAAAGCAAATTTCAATTTGAGTCCAAGGAAAGCGATTTGCAACTGCTTATATCAAAAGATTCTATTGCAAGGGAGCATTTAAACGCTTTTTGGGAAAGAATTTCAGAATTAAGAGAAAAAGAAGGAGATGGATAATATATAATTCCAAACCTTTATTCCTCCTTCCCAAGTTGCACTTGGGAAGGAAGATTTCTTTAAAGTTTTACTTTCAAAATATTCTAATATTGGAACACTAAGCAAATTCCTTTTATGCTTGTTAATTGATGTTCTAATAGATGTAAAGTAAAACTTTTGTGAAAATACCCTTCCCAAGTTGCACTTGGGAAGGAAGACTTGTAACTTTTTTTGTCATGCTATCAGCTTGCTGATAGCATGACTTTTGCTCCCATTTCGTTCATTTTCCAAAAAGTAAACAACTTCGTTTATATTCGCCTCAGAATAACACTGTAGAATTATGTCATCTTCATCTAAATGAAGCACTTGCTTTATCAGGGGGTTCAGAATGACATAAGATAATAAGTCTTTTTACGAATTACTATACCAGTTCATTATCTACAGTTTTTCAATTTTTTCAACAACACCATTGCTGATATTATAAGCAATCATTTTGCTTTTTTCATTAATTCCATTTGATTGGATAATTGATTTGAGAATTGAATTAATACGAGTGCTTGTAATGAATGTCTGTGTTTTTAGGGTTTGGAGGTTGTCAAGGACTGCAACGCGTCTGTTTATATCAAGTTCAGCAAACATATCGTCAAGCAAAAATACTGGAGTTTCCTTTGTTTTTGCGTAAATAAAATCATACTCAGCAAATTTCAAAGCAATAAGCAAGGTTTTATGCTGTCCCTGAGAAGCGATGTCACGGGCGGTTCCGCCGTTAATCCTAATGCGAAAGTCATCTTTTTGTGGACCGAAAAGTGTAGTTTTTCTCCTATATTCTTCTTTCCTGATTTTTTCAAAATATGAAAATAAAAATTTAGTTATTTCTGACTTATTTGCCTCGCTAGATAAAATATACGAAATGCAATTCGGCAAATACTCAATATCAGCTTTTTCTATATCTAAAGAAATTTTTTGATATGAATAATTAAAAATGGGCTGAAAATCACGAATAAACTGCAATCTTCTGAATATTATTTCAGCAGAAGTATTTATAAAAAGTTCATTCCAAGGGTTAAGTTGAGAATAATCAAAATCATACTGGTATTTTGCCTGTTGAAGTAAATTATTCCTTTGCTTAAGGATTCGCTTAAAATCAATTAATTCTTTTAAATATACTTTGCTTGTCTGGCAAAGTATGCTGTCGATAAACTGACGACGGTCTTGAGGCGCACCACTAGTTATTGGTTTAAAATCCGGATTCAAAATAACAACAGGTATTATTCCGATTATATCTTTTGGAAGGAGATTATCGCCAAAAGAAGAATTAATCTGTTTTTTCTGTCCTTTTGTATATTTTATTGTTATTCGATAATTATTACCAATATCATTTGTGCATTTAGCAGTAATTAGAAAGTAATTCTGGTTATTGTTTAAAATTAAAGAATCTGAGGCAGGAAGAAAACTTTTAGAGATTCCGGCATAAGAAATAGCTTCCAGAATAGTAGTTTTCCCAGCACCGTTCGGACCGCAGATGATATTCATTTGTGGGCTAAACTCAATTACGCTTTGAATGTGGTTTCTTAAATTCTCAATTTCTATTGAATTTATAATCATTGAATTTTATTAGATTCTGTGCTATTCGGCACAATTTCGGTTTGAACATTTGATTTTGAAAAACTAATATGCGGTATTTTTTTATGGAATAAAATTAGCAATGCAGCTCCACAGGTTACACAGGAATCAGCAACGTTAAATACAGGGAAATGTGAATAATTTAGTCCTAAAAATGAAATATCTGGTATATCAAATTGAATGAAATCAACAACTCTCCCATAAAAAAGTGGTCCTTCGTTAAAAAATACTCCATAAAAGCAACGGTCAATTAAATTTCCTGCGGCACCGGCTAATATTAAACTAAATCCAAGTTTCACAGCAAAATGGTTGTCTTTTATTTTATAAATCAAATAAGCAAGAGCAATGCTTGCAGCAACAGAAAATAAGCTAAGTAATATTTTAAATACACCAAAAGTAATACCGAAAGCCATTCCTTCGTTTTCAACATAGACAAATTGCAGAAAATCCCCGATTACGGGGATTCTTCCACTTGCAATAGCATCTAAATTTTGAAGTCCAAAAATATTTGCTATACCGAAAATATCTTTAAACAGCAATTTAGTAAACTGGTCTAAAAGAATAAGCAAAGCAGCAAATATATAGAAATAATAGTATCTGTTTTTATTATCGGTCATAATTATTAATTCACCTTACGCAATTCTATTTAATATTTTAAACAAGTTAGTTGATGCACTACTTTCTTTTTAACACGAGTACCATTCCCCTCTTGAGAGGGGCAGGGGTGTGTTCTTGGTTTTTTATAACCAATCAATTCTGTTTTAAAGTATGTTCGTTGTAATTAGTGTAGTAATTCGTTAAAAGATTTATCATATTGTGTCATTTCGAACCCCCAAAATAAAGCAAATGCTTTATTTAAATGAAGATGACATATATTTACCCTGTCATTCTGAAGCGAAGCGAAGAATCTCACAAGTCATTGCTACCACATAGTTTGAGATTCTTCACTTCGTTCAGAATGACCGACAAAAGTAAAGATGTCATTGGCAACGAAGTGAAGAATCTCACAACTTATTGCTAGCATAGAACTTGAGATTCTTCACTTCGTTCAGAATGACAAGAAATTATTATCAGGTTTTCAATAAATTATTTTACTGCTTACCATTTGAATTATTATTAGCACTGGGCTGTTCAATTCTATCAATACCGTCATCGGGGCATTTTTTATGAATTTTATAAGCTGCAGAAAGAGTAGTAATCGGAACTGCGAGTAATCTTTCTTTAGCAATCAAACAACCGCATACTCTGCAAATACCGTAGGTCTTTTCTTTTATTCTTTGAAGAGCATCGTCTAATTTTTTAATATATTCATTAATTCTTTGGATTTGAGCATAAGTCTTTTCTTTTTCCAATGCTTCAGAACCTTGTTCAGCCATGTGCATAGAATAAATCATACTTTCTTCGGCAAAATCGTAGTTAGTCAGGTCGTCAAGGCGGTCGCGAAGCATTCTCAGTTCTTCAATAGATTCTTTTCTAAAATCCTGAATGCGTTTTTCGAAAATGGCAAGGTCTTCGTCTGAGTAACGCACATTTGGTTTAGGAGGAATTGGTGTAACTTCAATAAACGCCTGTTCGGCTGCCTTTTCTTCCTTTTGCTTTTTAACAAGTGTTGCTTGAATTATAGAACTTTCATCTCTTAAAGGAATATGAGTTTCCTTGGGAACATCAACTTTTTTTCTGCCTCTTTTGATTTTTTCTTTAATAACTTCTTTTTCCGGCTTTTTTTCTTTTTCTTTACGGGGTCTGCCTCGCTGACGTTTGGCATTTTCTAAAAGTCTTTCTCTTTCTTCAGTAGTTAATACTTTGCGGGGACGACCACGTCCTCTTTTTCCATTGGAATCAAATTCCTGAGATTCAGAATCTTCAAAATCTTCGGTTTCTTCAAAATCTTCGAATTCTTCGAAATTCACTGGTTCCGCAGCTATTGGTTCTAAATCAATATCATCTTCAATAACTTCTGTTTTATTAGCTTTTTTCCCTTTGCTTTTTGCCAGTTCGATAGTATCCACTTTCTCAACAACTTTAGGAGTAGCTTT
>DAIOVK010000001.1:11649-27134 GCA_036759045.1 Kapaibacterium sp. (SeqCode)
TCAACAACTTTAGGAGTAGCTTTGGTTTTCTTCCCTTTTTTCTCTACCGGCTCAATATTTTTAACTATTTCAGCTACCTCAGTAGTTTCTTGTGTTTTCTTTTTTGCCATTTCGATGCTCCATTTATTTTAATTCATTTTTTTCATATATAAAATAATAAAAGTGTAATATAATTAAACTTTACTTAAAAGAACAAATATTTTTTCATCATTTATTTCAAATTCTGTCATTTTTTCATTAAAACCGACATAATCCATTTGTTCGCAAAGTACTTCGTTCTTTATAAACTCTTTTTTTATTTCCAAAGCAGCTTTAAAATTCTCATTTGCATTGTATTTGATTGTTATTCTGTCAACAATTTCAAAATTACTTTGTTTCCTAAGGTTTTGCACGCGATTAACAAACTCACGGGCAATTCCTTCGTAAAGCAATTCTTCGTTTATGTGAGTATCTAAAGCAACTGTTATAACTCCATCAGTTTCAACAAGCCACCCTTCAATATCTTGGCTTACTATTTCGATGTCTTCAAGAGCTAACGAAACCTGCTCTTCCTGAACTTGTATTGAAATACTTCCCTTCTTTTCTATTTCTCTGATTTGCTCATTTTTAAGTTCTTTAATAGCATTCGCAACGTTTTGGGTTGATTTACCAAATTTCTTACCAATAAGCTTGAAGTTTGGTTTAGCACTACGGCGAACTATTTCAGTATCGCCTTCAACAAATTCTATTGATTTTATATTAATTTCTTCTTTAATTATTTCTTCAAAATGAAGAATATCTCTTCTTTCCTGAATTGACTGAACTGGAATAAGAATCCTGCCAAGTGGCTGGCGAACGCGGATTTTAGATTTTTCACGTAAAAATCGCGTTAAAGTAACAATCCTCTGAGCCAATTCCATTTTACGCTCTAATTCTTCATCTATCAAATCGTTGTTTGACTTTGGCAAATCTAACAAATGAACTGAAACCGGGTCGCTTTCCAATATTAATTTCAAATATAAATCTTCTGATAAAAATGGAGCAGCAGGCGAGATAATGCAGATTATATTTAAAAGTACTTCTCTTAGCGTTTGATAAGCTGCAATTTTATCTTTATCATTTTCACCTTTCCAAAATCTTCTTCTGTTTCTGCGAATATACCAGTTAGAAAGCTCATCTATTGTAAACTCCTGAATTGAGCGGAGTGCCTTTGTCAAATCATACTCTTCCATATAGCGGGTATATGTGGCAAGCAAAGAATTTGCTTTTGAAATTATCCATCTGTCTATTTCGGGTCTTTGCGAAACTGGAATAATTTCTTCATTTCCGGAGAAACCATCAATATTTGCATACATTGCAAAAAATGAATAAATATTTGTGAGAGAACGGAAGAAATCAGAAATCACTGTTCTTGAAATATCTTCTTCATTGAAAAGAGTTGCTTTCCAGGGCGGATTATTGACAATTAAATACCAGCGGACAGCATCTGCTCCGTATTTTTCCATAATATAGAATGGGTCAACAGAATTGCCCTTGGATTTGGACATTTTAACACCATTTTTATCAAGAATAAGTTCATTCACTATAATATTTTTAAAAGCCGGCTTATTGAAAAGAGCAACAGCAATATTATGTAAAGTATAAAACCAGCCGCGTGTTTGGTCAATTCCTTCGGCAATGAAATCGCCGGGGAACATTTTTTCAAATAAGTCCTTATTTTCAAATGGATAGTGCATTTGAGCAAAGAACATTGAACCGGAATCGAACCATACGTCTATAACTTCAGTTACACGGCGGTATTCTTTCCCATTTTTTATAAATACGACATTATCGACAAAAGGTTTGTGTAAATCTATTTCAAAATTACCATCTCTAAGCAAAGTCCTTGTTCCGTCTGGATTTTCGTAGTAGCCATCAAGAAGTTCTTCAATTGAACCAACAGCAAACATATCGCTGCCATCTTCAGCAACCCAGATTGGGAGTGGCGTTCCCCAGAATCTATCACGGGAAAGCGACCATTCTTTTACTTCTTCAAGCCAGTTCCCAAATCTGCCAGTACCAATTTCGGGTGGCTGCCAGTTGATTTGCTTATTTATTTCAATCATCTGCTCTTTATAAACGGGTGATTTAATAAACCAGGAATTCCGGGCATAATACATAACTGGATTTCCAGTACGCCAGCAATGTGGATAGCTGTGAAGGTAATCGTTTGTTGCCCTGTAAATTTTATCAGCTTTTTTTAGTGCAATGATAATATCTTTATCTGAACCTTCTTCTTCTCTATCTGGATAAGTAAAATGCTTGATTGCTCTACCGGCAAACTCGCCCATATCTTCGGTAAAATGTCCGTTTGGAGTAACGGGCTGTTCAAAAGGCAGATTATATTTTTTTGACATCTGGTAATCGTCTTCGCCGAAAGCGGGAGCTAAATGGACAATTCCGCTACCATCTTCTGTTGAAACAAAATCGCCAGCGTGAACTGTAAGAGCATTCGGATATTTTTCTTCGTCTAATGGTTTAAAACTAAAAATCTGCTCGTATTTTGTTCCGACAAGGTCTTTGCCTTTGAATTTAGAAAGTATTTCGTATTCTCCGTCAAGCACTTTAAGACGAGCTTCTGCAAGAATAAGGAACATTTCAAGTTCGGCTTCCTTCATTTTTACTTTATTTTTTACGAGGACGTAGTCTATATCTTCGCCTACAGCAAGGGCAACGTTAGCAAGAAGTGTCCAGGGAGTTGTTGTCCAAACAACAAGATGAGTATTTTCGGGCAAATCTAAATTGGATTTTCTTACTTTTAATTTTAAAAAGCAGTTTGGGTCGCGAACATCTTTATAGCCCAAAGAAAGTTCGTGAGAGCTTAATGGAGTTTCGATGGTTGGTGATTGTGGAACAACTTTAAATCCTTTATAAATCAAACCTTTGTCAAAATATTGCTTTAAAGCCCACCAAACTGATTCAATGTAATTATTTGTGCAGGTAATATAAGCAGAATCAAGGTCCACCCAATATCCCATACGGGTGGTAAGATAGCGCCAGCCCTGGTCTTTTTCTATATTTTGATAAACAAATTTTTTACATTCATTGTTAAATTGAGCAATGCCGTAGTCAACTATTTCAGATTTATCTTTAAGCTGTAATTGCTTTTCCAAAGCAATTTCAACTGGCAGACCGTGTGTATCCCAGCCGGCTTGGCGGCGGACAAAGTGACCTGTTAGTGTTTTATATCTGCAAATAATGTCTTTCAGTGTTCTTGCCATCAAGTGATGGATTCCGGGCTGTCCGTTTACTGTTGGAGGTCCTTCATAAAAAGCGAAATAGGGACTGTCCTTGCGGTTCTCTAATGTTTTTTCAAATACCTGATTTTCTTCCCAATATTTTAATATATTATGTTCTATTTCGGGATATGATAATTTTTCTGCTAATTCATTAAACATTTTTCTATCTATTTTTTTTCCAAAATCTTATGATAAACTACAAACTTAATGAATTTTCAAGAATTATCAAAGAAGTTTTTATTAATAATTAATTGTTAATTATTAATTGTTAATGGTTTATGGTTTATAGTTAATGATTATGGTTTTAAAATTCAAACAATTAACATTTTTTCCAACAACATACACCATAAACCAATTAACAATTAACAATTAACAATTAATTATTTGTTCATACAGCACTTTTTGTATTTTTTCCCACTACCGCAAGGGCAGGGGTCGTTTCTGCCAACTTTTACTTCTACTTTAACAGGTTTTTGAATTTCATTGTTTTCATCATCTTCATCATAGAAACCTGTTTGAAGACGATTTTTTTCTTCTCTGATTAACTTTATTAATTGATTCTTTTTTTCAAGAGATTTCTTTTTCTCTTTCTCTTTCTTTTTTTGTTCAATATCTATTTTCTCATAGCTTAATATACTATCAGTAATTTCTCCTAATATTTGCAGTTCTTTTTCAAATAATTTTTTTCCGGTTTGAAAGTCGTTAATACAATTATCAAAAGTTTTGTCAAATATGCTGTTTTCTGCAATAAATTCTTCTTCAGAAATGCTATCGGGTCTTTCCCAAGAGTGAATAAAACTGAAATTCCATAAATATTTTATGTATTTGTAAATTGCAATTCCCTTAAGTTCTTTTGTCATATTGATGAAATGATTGTGTGTTTCTTCACTAATCATATCTATACTTTTAAGGAAATCATAGATATAGACACCACCCCATAAAACAAGAAAATATTTATCATTTCCTAACTCATCTATATTTTCCCATTTTTGAAGTTGGAACTTAAATCTTTTAAGACTTATTTTAAATATTAATTCTACATCATTGATGTCTTTCTTAATAGTCCACAGATTTCTTACATATCCCCAAATATACCAACTTAAAGGAAATCCAACTTGCTTTTCATTCATATATTTACAGAATTGAATCATTAAACGGGTAAAGAATTTTCCCTTTGACTTAAAGTAATCTTTGAGCAAATCTTCTTTACTTGGTTTTTCTTTAACTAATTCATTTACTATTCTTAAATAGAATTTATTTTGACTTTCTTTATATAAATCATTTGAATAAAGATTTAATTCTTTTAAAATTATTTTCTTATTATTACCACAATGAGAAAAAGCAACCTGAATTGATAAGAAAATATTAAATAGATATAATCTTGTTACAAATGATTCTCTTTCTTCTTTATCCTTAAGTTCAACTATTTCCTCATAATTTTTTTCAGTAATTTGTTTAAGCAAAACAATATATTGTTGATAAAAAATTAGCTTTTCAAAACTCATCTCATACAAATAAGGATATATTATTCGATTATTCTTATACTTTGAGAAGACAAAATCAATATTCTCTTCATCATTTAAGTAACTATAATAATATATCAAATAGGAAGTTAATTCATCACGATTATTTTTATAAATAACGGGCTGTTTTGATTCAAGTAAATATATAAAATCAATTGCTTTTTCAAACTTATTATTATCAAATAGCTCAATAACTGTGCTGTAAATTACTTCATCATAATCAAAATTCTCAATAAAATCATCATCTAATTCTTTTGAAAAGAACTCAAATATTTCGTCATATTTATCTTCTGCTGTGCCTTCTTCACAATAGAAATCCCAAAACTCATCATTTGTCATTTTAAACTCCGTTTATTAAGTGATAATTGATAATTATAATTCGTTATTTGTTCCATAACCTAATAATTGAGCAATACAGAACTGATATGTTCTACTATAGCTATACGAACAACTTGAAAATCGTATGGCTACCAATACTATAATTTTAATTTGTAAAGAAAATAATTAAAAACTTTCCAATTATTTAAATTATAAAATAAATAAAAATATTCTAAAAGTTGGAACTAAAATAAGAATTAATTTTTAAAAAAGAAAAAAGAAATTTATAAAAAGCCATACCAAGACCTTTCCTTATCTGGATTTATTCAAAAATTAAGATTTTATTCTACATTACTCCTTCCCAAGTACAATATAGGAAAGAGTGCAAAACATTGCTTTCTTGAACTCAAGAATTTTGTATATTTTTTCAATTTTGGTTTTTTTTACTTAATTTTGCAATTATTTTAAATATACGATTTAAAAGGAAAATTTTAAATCCAAAATGTGTAAAACTTTAGTTACTATATCACTTATTTTTATACTTGTATTGAATACTGTAATCAATACTTTATTGTTCTTATCACTTCAACAGGAAGCACGAAACAGAATAAGAAAAATTGTTAAAGGTACAGTTAAAGAGAAAAAGATTGATACAATAAGAGTTTCCAAAGAAATTTACGAAAACAAAAATATATTTAGATTTGTTAAAGATGATGAATTTTTCTACAAACAAAATCTTTATGACATTAAAAGAGTTGAAGAAAGCAACGGACAGATTACGATTTACTGCATAAATGATACTTACGAAGCAAGTATAATCAACAAATTTCTAAATTCTGAAAAAAGTGAAAACAGCAATTCGCCACTCGGAAAAGTATTAAAACTATTGGGAAAAATAAACTTTGAATTTATCTTAATAAAAAATCACTCATTATTCCATAAAGAAAACTGTAAATTCATTAGCACTGCAATTAATTTATATAAATCAGTGGTACTTCTCAAATTAGACCCTCCTCCACGAGTTGATAAGTAATATCAAACCGCAAACGATAATGGTAAAATAATCTGTCATTCTGAAGCGCAGCGAAGAATCTCACAACTCCTTGCTACCACAGACATCTTTTCTCAGTCATACTATCAGCAAGCTGATAGCATGACAATAAGAGGATTTACAGTCATGCTATCAACTTGTTGATAGTATGACTGAAAAGCACTGTGTCAGAATGACACTTTATACCAAACCGCTAACTAATAGTGCAAAATCATAATGTCATTCTGAAGCGCAGCGAAGAATCTCACAACTCCTTGCTACCACAGACATCTTTTCTCAGTCATACTATCAGCAAGCTGATAGCATGACAATAAGAGGATTTACAGTCATGCTATCAACTTGTTGATAGTATGACTGTAAATTAGTTAGCGGTTTGGTACAAAATACTACATTATTAAAAAAACTTATTTATTAACTTTTTATTAGATTAAAATGAAAACTAAAAATTATATTTATTTATTAGTATTAATTTGCTTTGTTTTAAATGCAAAATTTCTTCAGGGAACAGAAGCAATACCAACTAAAGAAGATAGCATAAGAGTATATAAAATTGGTGAAGTTGTAATAACTGATTCTAAATTGGAAAAATTAAGTCCAAGCAAAATGGACATTGTAAATTATTTTAGAATTAACCGAATTGATGCAACTTCTTTCACTGAACTAACTCAAGTTATTCCTTCAACAAAAGTGAGAACAAACTCACGTGGCGAATCAATGCTTTATATTCGCGGAGCAAGTGAGCGACAGCTCGGTTTATTTTTCGATGGCGTCCAAATGAATATTCCTTGGGACAATCGTATGGATTTAACTTTCGTGCCAACCGATATGATTGGACAAGTAGTAATTGACAAACAATCCTCATCAATACTTTATGGTCCAAATGTCTTGGGTGGTGCCGTTTCTATTAACACACAGGAAAGAAGTTCAGAAGGCATCGGACTTAACTTGAAAATACAGGGAAACGATGCTAATTCAAAAATGTATTCAGTTTGCAATGACGGGCGTTTCGGGAATTTTAACTATATTGCAAATGTTTCCTATTTGAAAAGTGATGGCTTTTTAATGTCAAAAGATGCACCAGATGTTTTAAATAATCAAAATATTGGTTCACGTATCAGAACAAATACTGACCAAAAACGCCTTAATGCTTATTTAAGAGGTGAAATGAAATTTGACGAAAACACAATTGTTGGTCTTTCTTTCTCATATACAAATCAGGAAAAAGGGGTTGGAGCAAACACTGATACCATCAATGGACCAAGATATTGGCGGTATCCAGATAGAAACCGCTTTTTAACGACCTTAAATGCTTGGCACTCTTTCGATAATAATAAAACTTGGCAATTACGTGGAACCTTGTGGTTCGATGCTTTTGACCAAAAAATTGAAGATTTCAAAGATTTTACATATACTGAATTAAATTCAACTCAAAAAGATGAAGACAAAACATTTGGTGGTAGAATTATTCTTGATTTTACTCCGGTTGAAAATCATACAATCAGCTATGTTTTAAATGCTTTTTCTACTAATCACGATGAACAAATTGATAATGACGAAAAAACCAAATTTGAACAAATTACACTAAGCACTGGTTTGGAATATAAAGGGAAATACGATTTGCTTTCTTATTCGTTAGGTGCAGTTTTAGATTACAACAAAACTCCAAAAACAGGAATATTTACCGATTACGAAGGAAATAGCTCAACTGACTTGGGTGCTTGTTTATCAGTAAAATATGATGCAAGCAAAAATTTTGCTGTATTTGGAGAATTAAGCCGCAGAACACGATTTGCTACTATGAGAGAACAATTTTCTGGCGCCTTAAAGAAATTTAAGGTAAATCCGGATTTAAAACCTGAAACAGGTATTCTAGCAGAACTCGGAGTAGTTTACGAATTAGATAATGTTTACATTAAATTAAGTGGATTTGCTAATTTTTATGACGATTTAATTGTTCAAAAAACTCTTCCAAAAACGGAGGATTCTTTAAAACGTAAAATACGCTATAACCTCGCTGATGCTAAAATTTATGGTGCTGAGCTAAACTTATTCTGGAATCCAATTAGCACCATAAACCTTGAGGGTTACTTTACTTATATGAGTTCCAAAGGTGAAGAAAACGGCAAAGAATATGAGCATTTATCAAATAAACCCGATTTCATTTCAACAATAAATGTTAATTACAAATTCGATTTTGGTTTAAAACTTTTAGCCGAAGCCGATTTAACCGGAAAACAATATGAAGAGGTAGGAGTATTTCAAGAAATTGATGCTTCAACTGTTTTTAACTTCAGAGCCAGCTATCAGTTCTTCCCAATTAACAACATTCAAACTGAAATATTCGCCCGGGTAAACAACATCACTGACGAATTTAGATATTCTCAGTTCGGTTTTCCAGAACCGGGAAGAATGGTAACCTTTGGTATTTCATTAATGTACTAAATTAATTGATAATTGATAATTGACAATTGACAATTGACAATTGACAATTAATAATTAATAATTAATAATTAATAATTATAAAATGTCTTATGTAAAATTTATGTAAGGCATTTTTTTTATTTACTATATTTTGTCATTGGCAAGCGTTATGAGGAATCTCAAGTTCAGAACTTCTGATGTCTCGTAGTTTGGTATTTCGCATATTTTATAATAATAAGTTAAATTAAAATATGAGTATTTCCAAAAGGTCATTAGTTATTCGTCATTAGTCATTAGTAGTTACAAACTATTGACTAATGACTAATGACTAATATCTAATAAAATTTTGTTTCCAACTGCGAAATCAATCTTTACGAGGCAAATCTTCTAACTCCTTTAATTTCGTTATGAGGTCTGTAGTTCTGAACTTATTGCACGTATAAATTGATGCTTACTCAACTAAAACAAATTTCTTTATATGCACCTTATCATTAATTAATACTTTCATAAAGTAAATGCCTTGAGTAAATGAATAAATAGGGATATTACAAGCATTTCCGGAAATAGAACCACTGAGCAATTCTGTTCCTAATGTATTATAAATTGTGTAAGAAAAATGATTATGTTTATTGCTTGTTATTCTACAAACATCTTTGCTAATTTCAATATTCAACTCATAATTGTTGGTTAAATCCAGTTCAACTGAACTTCCAGTTACTACTTCTGCTTTCAATAATTCAAAAATTGAAACAATATATAATGTATTATTCCACAAATGAAAATTATTAGCTCCCCAATGAACTGGAATTTTTTCGCTACTATTCGTGGTTTCATTATAGCAATTTGTCTCGAAAGTATTCCAATCGTCTAAATAATTGTTATACCGTATTAGCCAGAAATCTTTTGTAATTGGTGCAATTTCATATACATATTCTCTGCTATCCTCAGGCACTCCTAAGTATATCTCCTTCCATTCCTTATTTACTCTGTCCTGAGAATAAAACTGAAAATCAGAACTTTGAATTATCAGACGCTCATCTGTAGTTACAGCTAATTTTAAAATGTTATCTGCTGGCAATGAAATTTCAAGTTTTTGCCAGTCAATCAAATCTGATGAGGTAGAATAATAAACTTCTTTTCCATCAATCAGGGCAAATAGCTTTTCGTTTTGATAGTAAAAATCAGATACATTTTTTCCGGAAAAATAGCTTACTTCATTCCATGTTTTGCAGCTATCTTTACTTAAATACAATTTATGAGAATATTTTTCAATTAAAACGACATTATTGTCCGAAAACATAAAGACTTTTTGCACTTTTTGAATATTGGTTAAGTAGTCAATTATGTATGACCAGCTTTTACAACTATCAACAGAATAATAAAATGAGTTTGGACGCTCATCAACTTCGCCACTAAACACTACAACAAATTTATCATCATTAGTAAAAAATTTCGAGACGTTCTCAACAAGCACTTCATCTTCGGGTGAACTTATTTGCTCCCAGGTAACACCTTCATCAAAAGACCTAAACACGCCACCCAGCATCGTTCCGATATAAAGAACTCCGCCAGTAGATTTGTAAACACTCGTGATTAGAATATGGTTTTCTTCTGTTCTTGGGTTATTTACTTCTATATAATTGAACTGAGAAAAGAGATTTATTTGACTTAAAATTGCAAAAATAATGATTAAGAAATATTTTTTCATTTAACTTTCCTTGCTGAATCACGCAGCTATTTCTATAATAAAACATACATTCATTACTACAATATACTACAGGCATAGTGTTTTGTTTCAAATGCACGGCAGTGGCTCTAAAAATAAAGTATTTAGATAGAATTGAAAAATATAATTTGCTTATTTATTTAAAACCAATTAAATTTGCAATGTTTCAGAAAAATAAGATTTTATTAATAGCTTTTGCTGAGAATACGTAGGCAGATGAGAAAACAGGAAATTGCTTTATTTGAGGGAAAGAGAATAATAATTGTATTTATGCAAAGAATTGGGTTTTGTGATAATAAAAAGACATTCGACAATATGAATAAATTAATGATAAAAATAATAATTGCAATCTTGATTGTTTTGCTCTGGGGATTAGGACTATGTGAAATTAATAAAAATTTCCTTTTTCTTTGGAATAGTAATAGTATAAATGTAACTGTCGATAAACCATTAATTGTAGGTAAGGTGAAGGTTGAATTTGGTATGTCTTTTTTCAATAGCATAAATCATTCCAATGATATAGATTTGTTTAAAAATAGGAAACAATATACTCTTTTGTTTGATGGAAAAAAGCAAAATAGTATTATTAATGAATATGGAGAAAATGATTTCTTAATTTCTTATGACAATAGGTATTATTTCGCTTTTCGCCAATTTAAATGTAATTGGAGACATCAACATGATTATAATTTTCACATTTACCAAAAGAAAAACAAACTATATATACAAGCAGATATTAAAGGAAATGATGCTATGAAATTTGAAAAACCAATGCTTGAGGTTAGCAATGAGGACAAGTATAGGAGTAATGGTTCCATTTGATAACTCATTTTCATACATACTAAACGTTATCGGTCAACTTAAAAAAACAAAACAGACGTATGCGATACATCTGACTGACATAAATAAAAATTAATAATTTTGAAATATGAAAGTAAAAGTTTTCCATATCCGACTAACAAAAGAAAACTTTCTAACTGACCAAGACAGCATAAACCAGTTCTTGGAAAGCGTGACAGTAATAAAAACGTCAACGCAGTTTATAAACGGACAAATAAATTTTTGGTCTATTTTAGTTTTCTATGATGAGCAAAAAATTGGAAAGCAGTATGACAAAATATCTGTATCATCTTACGAAGAATTAACGTCAGACGAAAAAAGAGTTTATGATGTTTTAAAACATTGGCGTTTTGAAAAGGCAAGTGAACTGAACTTACCACGTTTTATGGTTTGCCATAACACTGAGCTAATGACAGTTGCAAAAATAAAGCCGCAGACTCTTGACGAACTTAAAAAAATCAAAGGGTTTGGCAAAAATAAAATTGCAAAACTCGGTGGCGAAATTTTAAATGTATTGAATTCAAGTTCAGATATCCAGACCCCATAACGAAAATAAAAGAGTTAGGAGATTTGCATCGTACCGAATAATTTCGCTCTTAATCTCCATAATAAATTATGGAGTTACTCTAATTATTAGAATAACTCCCAAATTTATTTGGGAGTTATATATTGGCAATTTTATCAAATTTTTTACATTAGAACTTTATTAATTGCTAAATAGCAAACTACGAGACCTCATAAACTTTCAACTCGTGAAAAAGTAAAAATTTCAATCTATTTCCTTTTTTTTTCTTAATTTTATGTTGTTTAAAATAATAAATTTAGAATTGATTTTATGTTTCAGGAATATTTTGAAAATATACAAAGAGATTACCTTTCTGATAGCGATAGCTCAGAACATTCATACAGAACATATTTGCAAAATCTGCTAAGCCGCTTTGTGCTTGAAAAGACAAATCGCGAGCTAATTATAAAACACGAACCAACAGCACATTCCACAAAAAGCCGTCCGGATTTCAAAGTTACAACTACCTATCAACTTACGATTGGTTTAATCGAAACAAAAAAAATTGGAACTGAACTCAGCAAACTCCTTACTTCTGAACAATTAGAACGATACAACAACCTTTCTGAAAATATTATTTTAACCGATTACCTCTCCTTTTTCCTTTTGAAAAATGGTGAAATTGTTTTTGATGCAACACTTTTTTCAGAATATCAATTAGAAAAAAAACGCTTTAAACTTGAAAAAACAAGAATTGAAGAGATGTCGAAACTATTTCAGCAGTTCTTTGAATCTGAGCCATCTACAATTTGCTCAACGAACGATTTAGCAGTTAAGCTATCCCGAAAAGCAAGGTTTTTAAATGAATTTGCATTTCATGAATTGGAAAATACTGATGACGAGATGAATTTGCTTTATTCAATTTATGGTGCTTTTAAGGAATCGCTTTTACCACTTATGGATAAAAAATATTTCGCCGATATTTACGCTCAAACCATTGCTTACGGGCTTTTTCTTGCTGCCTTAAATACAAACGCACCCAGAACTGAACTAAACAAAGTAACTTCATATTCCCTTATTCCAAGCAATTTTCCATTAATCAAGGATTTATTCCACCGCCTTGATGATTTTCCTACTGATGTTGTCTGGGCAGTTGATGAAGTTATAAGCGTGCTTAAAGCAGTGGATTTTTTTGCTATCAAACAGGAATTTGCAAAATATCGCAGTGCAGGAAATGGTTTTAGCGACCCTTTCGTTTATTTTTATGAAGATTTTCTTAAAGAATACGACAAAACTCAAAGAGAAATAAGAGGCGTTTACTACACTCCAGAGCCGGTTGTCTCTTTTATAGTTCGTTCAGTTGAAGAAATTCTCAAAGAAAAATTTTTACTGCACGATGGTTTTCTTGATAAGCGGGTAACGGTTTTGGATTTTGCCTGCGGAACCGGAACTTTTTTACTGCACGTTTTCAAACTTGCTCTGGAAAGCTGCTCGAAGTATGGCGACAAATTCCTTGCAAACCGCTTGCTTAACGAGAGTATGCTGAATAATTTCTATGGTTTTGAACTGCTTGTTGCTCCTTATATCGTTGCAAATCTTAAAATTTCCGAATATTTAAAAGAGCAGGGCTACTCAATAGATAAAGATAAAAGAATCAATATTTTACTGACAAATACGCTGACGCATCAGGAAGCCCAAACCATTCCCGGTATGCCCATTCTTTCAATAGAAGGAAGAGAAGCCAACAGGATAAAAGACAAAGATATATTGGTAATTATCGGCAATCCTCCGTATTCAGGTCATTCTGCTAATAAAGGCGACTGGATAAGCAATGAACTAAGTGAATACTATAAAGTTGATGGGCTTGCATTAGATGAAAAAAATCCGAAATGGCTGCAAGACGACTACGTTAAATTTATACGTTTTGCTCAATGGAAAATGGATAGAGTTGAGCGTGGCATAGTTGGAATTATTTCAAATCACAGCTTTTTGGATAATCCTACTTTTCGGGGTATGAGGCAATCACTGATGAATTCTTTCGATGAAATTTATGTTTTAGACCTGCACGGAAACGTAAAGAAAAAGGAAACTGCACCAGATGGCTCTAAAGATGAAAATGTTTTCGATATTCAGCAGGGAACAACAATTTCCATTTTCCTAAAAAAGAATAGAGAAAGCAAGGATTGCAAAGTGTTTCATATAGATAGCTTCGGAAAAAGACAGCAAAAATATCAAGAACTGAACGATTCTGTTTTAAGCAAAGCAAAATGGGACGCAATCAAACCCAGTTCGCCATTTTATCTGTTCAAACCAAGAAGCGAAAAACTTTTAAATAAATACAATGAAGGAATTTCTTTAAATGAGATTTTCAAGCAATACAGCGTTGGCATTGTAACCTCAAGAGATGAGTTTGTAATCGACACAAATTTAGACAGATTGAAAAAAAGAATAAATGAATTTAGAGATTTGAAGATTCCCAACGAAGACATTACAAATAAATACAATTTGAAAAATAATTCCAAATTCGATTTGACGAACAGCAGAAGGCAAGTAAGTTCATATTCAAAGCAGGAATTGGAAAGCAAGTTCATAAAAATAGCATATCGTCCTTTTGATTATCGCTACATTTTCTATGATGATAAATTGATTGAGCGAATGAGAAAAGCAATTATGCTTAATTTACAAGAGAAAAATATAGGATTAATTGCAAATAGAAATACAAAACGAATAGGCAATTACAATTCAGTTTTTATTTCAAATTTGATTATTGATGCTCATATTGTTGATAATATCAGCTATCAATATCCTCTCTATCTTCTTGCAAATGGAGCTGAGCAAATTTTCTTTCAGGCAAATGAGCAGGAAATTGCCTATTACTCTCAGTCAGAAAATGGTAAGCTATTTGACTATAAATTAAATAAAACTGCAAATCTGAAAGAATCTTTTTTGGAATTTTTCTCAAAAAAATACCAAAGCACTTATTCACCAGAGCAAATCCTTGGCTATATTTATGCAATTTTGCACAGCCCAACTTTTAGAACGAAATACATTGATTTTCTAAGAATAGATTTTCCACGAATTCAGTTTATTGACGATGAGCAAATGTTTACTAATCTTTCTAAAATAGGTTCAGAACTTATTCAACATCATTTATTACAAATAGAAAATAAAGAAAGTATCAGCAATTTTTCTGGTGAAGGAAATAATTTCAAAGTAGAAAAGGTAGAGTATAGTAAAGAAAAACTTTGGATTAATAAGCAGCGTTATTTTGATAATGTGCCGGAAAATATATGGAATTTCCAGATTGGTGGCTATAAAGTATTGGACAAATGGCTTAAAGAAAGGAAGAAAATAGGTTTTCCTCTTGAAAGCTCCGACATTATCCATTTATTGAATGTAATGGATATAATTGGTAATACACTCGAAATAATGGAAAAAATAGATAGCTTAACTACTGATTGGATTTAGGTGATTTTATATACTTTTGCTTGTTATTCTGAACCTCAATATGAAGCAAGAACTTCATTTAAATGGAGATGACATCTGTTAATCCTGTCATTCTGAGCAGAGCGAAGAATCTCAAACTATGTGGTATCAATGACTTGTGAGATTTCTCACTTCGTTTACCAATGACATCTTTACTTTTGTCGGTCATTCTGAACGAAGTGAAGAATCTCAAGTTTTGTGGTAACAATGACTTGTAAGATTCCTCACTTCGTTTCGGAATGACAGGGTAAAATTTTGTCATTTCCATTTAAAATAAAAGTCTTCTTTTATCAGGGGGTTCTGAATGACATCTTTTACTGTCATTCTGGCGTATGCCAGAATCCATCTTACTTTTTAG
>DAIOVK010000002.1:0-24885 GCA_036759045.1 Kapaibacterium sp. (SeqCode)
ATACCACAATTCCAATTCCCCTCTTGAGAGGGGACAAAGGGGTGTGTTCTTCCTTTCTTGTTACATCTGAAGCAATATCAAGGAGATATACTTTTATAAGCATATTTTTTTCTCTTTATTCAGAAAGAACTTTTTTAAATAAGAAAAAAAGAACACACCCCTTTAATCCCCTCTCAAGAGGGGAATAAGACAAATGGATTCAAAGAACGTACCTGCCCTGGAATAAGGGGATTTTGGCATTCTATTTTCATAATTCCTTAATAATTTATGTCATCTCCATTTAAATAAAGCACTTGCTTTATCTGGAGGTTAAGAATGACCTACAAACACTTTTCTTATTCCCAATTCCTAATTCCCGACTCCCAATTCCTATATT
This sequence comes from Kapaibacterium sp. (SeqCode), assembly GCA_036759045.1. Taxonomy (GTDB): domain Bacteria; phylum Bacteroidota; class Ignavibacteria; order Kapaibacteriales; family UBA2268; genus JAAYJM01. The sequence continues at coordinate 377 of DAIOVK010000002.1, forward strand.
ATAAAATAATATAAAAATTAAATTGCAAAATATAAATTTTATGATTAAATTACAAGAAAAGAAGTAACTATTTTATTGATATGCTATGAAAACAACAATTATAATATTAGTATTTTTATCAATAATATCATTTTCTTATTCAAGACCTAATATTATTATTGAAAATAAAGGACAACTATGTTTTGAAAATTCTGCTGAAGTTCTTTACTATTGCTATGATGTGAATCAAGTAATATATTTTAAGAAAACTATAATTATTATTGAAAAATTAAAACTTGAACAAGATAATCAAAAAACTATTGATAGTATTTCCTTAATAAATTCAGAAAAAGTTGAAGTAAAAGGATTATGCAATTATTATGAGAATTTCTATTTACCTCACTGTTCAAATGGAATAATTAATGTAAGACATTACAATGAAATTATTTATAAAGATAAAAACAATAAAATATTGTATAGCTTTAATAAGCACAATGAAAATAATAGGTTAAATGATTATAAGAATAATTTTGATAAACTTCAAAATGATGATTCTATTGAAATTGAATTGGATTGGAGTACTTTCATCGGTGGCAATGATGACGACAAAATAATGAGTTTAGATAAAGATAAAAAACTCAATATTTTAGTAACAGGGTTTACTTTTAGTACAAATTTCCCTATTTATGGAAATAATTCAAAATACTATGGGGCTACTGATTTGTTTGTATCTAAATTTAATAGAAATGGTGAAATTATTTGGTCCACTTACATCGGTGGTTCAAATACAGAACGTACAATGAGTTCTGTTTGTGATAGTCAATGTAGTTACTGGATTTGTGGCGAAACTTATTCAAAAGATTATCCTACAACATCAAATGCTTTTCAAAAAACTTTAAACTATGACCAAGGAGCAATTTTAACTAAATTAGATACAAGTGGATACATTAATTATAGTACTTTTTTTGCTGGTGAAGCTTATGATTGTTTTGCAGATATTGCTTTTGATTATAATAACTCACTATGGCTTACTGGAAGAACAGCTTCAAGTTATTTTCCAGTTACAAATGATGCAAAAAGAAAAGTAAAAAAGAATCAATATGAAACATTTTTAGTGAATTTTAATTTAAATGGAAATTTGCTTTATTCTTCTTATTGGGGCTCAAACGATAACAGCAATAATATATTAGATTTAGGTGATGCAATTATTTGCGATAAAGAGGGAAATATTATTTTAACTGGTTATTCCAATAGCACAAGATTAGATGTATCAAATAATGCTTATCAAAAAATAAATAGAGGAGGTTTCGATTCTTTTATTGCAAAATTTGATTCTAATGCGAATTTGATTTGGTCAACATATCTTGGTGGATATTTAAATGATTATGCTAGTAATATGTGCTTTGATTCTGAAAATAATATTATTATTCAGCATTACACCTTGAGTAGTGAATTAGAAGTGAAAAACTCAGTCTTAAATAAAACTTTTAGTGGTGGAATTGACAATTATATTTCCAAATTTGATAAAAACGGAAATTTTATTTGGTCTACATATTTTGGAGGCACAAAGTGGGATGGTTGGGATTTTGGCTGTTTTGTTAAAATTGGAGGTGGTATTTCTACTTTTAGTAATGATGATATAATATTCTATTTTACAACTCAAAGCAATGATTTAAAAACTAAAACACCTTTTATTAATAAGTTTTGTGGTGGTTCTGAAGATTCTTATATTTGTTTGCTTTCAAAAGATGGTGAATTAAAAAATTCATCTTATTTTGGTGGTTTTCAAAATGAATGGGCTTCCGATTTAGTTGTTATTGATGATAATTCATTTGCTATTGCAGGTAAAACTAATAGTTACAATTTACCAGTTAAAACAAGTTTTCAAAGTTCTACTGCAGGTAAAGATGATGGCTTTATTTCAGTTTTTCAATTTAAAGAAATTCAAAAAGACATCAACGCTCCTTATGTCCAATCTACAAATGACTCCTGCGGGATTTTGAAAGAAATAATTGTTGAGGATACTGGAGCTATTACTTCTGGTATTGATTCCTGGTCTATTGAATACAATCAGAATTGCAATGTTGCTTTTGAAAGAATTAGCCAAAATGTGGTAAAATTCACTGTCAGCTTGATATATTTTTCTGAAAAAGGATTTTTTACTATTTGGGTCTTTGACAAAGAAAAGAATATGAAAGTTGTTGAAGGGGAACTTAACCCTTCGCAAGGCACACCAATCAGATTTATTCCAGAAACAAAATTTGAAATGCCGAAACCTTCTTATGCTTTCCAATTAATTAAAGATAAAATAGGAATTTTCAATTTTTCCGATTCAGAAATTATTATTGACAACTTATTTCTCTCAATCAATACTAATTTTTCAATTCCTCAAACCCAATTCCCTCTGATTATTCCTGCAAAACAAACAATTCCATTAGAAGTCTGCTTTTATGAAGATAAATATTTTAGTAATAATCTTATTTATTATGATACAATAACTTATATAGATAAATGTGGCTTTGTTTCTTTACCTATATCAATTGAACTTGAACCAACGGTTTTTACTGGAAACTCTAATTGCAATGTCCCGATTTATTTTGGAACTAATATAGAGCAAAAAATTGAAGCAACGATTTCGCCACAGCCAGCAACAGAAGAAATGCACATACTATTTAATCAAGCAATAAAAGATGATATTGACTTCTATATTTATAGCGTCATTGGAAATTTAATTGAAACGAAATCAATAAAGTTAAATAATGAGGGTAATTTAAAACTTCAATTAATAAACTATGAATCTGGTATTTACTTTTTGGTAATAAAGTCAAATAATCTATTAATAAAGAAGAAATTGTTGATAGTGAAGTAAATCTCTAGGAAAGTTAAGTTTAATACTTTTAAGTATCATTCCGAATCTCCCGATAAAGGAAGACCTTTATTGAAATGGAGATGACATAATTTAACAATGTCATTCCGAAACGAAGTGAGGAATCTCACAAATCATTGCTACCACAGAACTTGAGATTCTTCACTTCGTTCAGAATGACAGTCAAAAGTAAAGATGTCATTGGTAAAAGAAGTGAGGAATCTCACAAGTTATTGTTTCCACAGAATTGTATAATATTATCAAGATGTCCTACATCTCGAAGATGTAGGACATCTGTGGCTTTTTATACTTTCGTAATGTTTTGATAATGAAAAGTAAAGATGTCATTTATAACGAAGCGATGAATTTCAAGTTCTGTTTTAACAAGGAGTTGTGAGATTTCTCGACACGCATCGAAATGACAAGATTATAGTCGCATAAATGAAGAGATGTCATATTTCTTTTTCTGCTACTTCTCTTTTTCAAAAATAATTGGGTCGCATTTGCAAATATTTTTAACCATTATTTTTGCTTCTTCAGCTGATTCTTTAGAAGAGTAATTTCCAATAATAACTGCATAGTAGTTATTATTATCGACTTTTTTTTGCTTGATTTCAGCGAACATTCTTTGCTTTTGGAATTTTTCCATTTCCGATTTTGCAGCATCATAGTTACTGTAAAGTCCAACTTGCAAGCCATAAACAGTTTTTCCGTTTTTAGATTTTTCTTGTGGTTTAGCTTCTTCATTGTTACTTTTATACACGGATTTTAACTCAGCTGGTTTCTCTTCTTTTGCTTTTTTGGTTTCAACTTCCTTTTTTCCATTTTCTTTCTTTTCTACGTTGCTTTTCTTTTCTTCTTTGGCAATATTTTCATTTTTCGTTTCTACAACTTTTGTTGCAGTATTTACTAAATCAGAAGCGATAATAAGCAATTCAGAATCTTTGTATTTGCTGCGAAAAGTCTCTAATTCTTTATTGGCTTTTGCAGTATTTCCATTTAAAATATAATATTGGATAATGCGATAATTTGCATCATCGGCAAATTCCGATTCAGGAAAATTTTTAATAATTTTTTCAAAAATTTCAATAGATTTGCTCATATCTTCAATTACAATGCCGTGCAGAAGCATAACTCCGGGGTCATTTGGATAAATAGCAAGCATATCCGGCATTCTGCTTTTTACATCATTTATTTTGCCAATCCCAATCATTTTCAAATATTGTTTAACTTTTTCCGTTTGGCTTTGTACTAAAACCGGAAATGAAGTCAGTATTATCATTATTGCTATAACAAATGTTTTCATTTTTCCCTCTTTTGTTTTGCTAAACTATAACAAAATTAAACAATTTTTTACATATTTTCTAATTATAAGAAAAAATTTGCATTTAATTATTTTTTTTTATAAATTGTAATATTAAGTAATAAATATGCAAAAAATATATTTAAGGATAACTATGAAGAATTGCTCCAAATTTTCTATAATCATTATTATATTAATTATTTCTGCCTGCAGCCAGAAAAAAGATACTGCTAATGAAGAAGTAAAACTCATTGAAAAAGGAACTGATATTGCTGAGTTAGTCCAGCAAAATGTTAAAGAAGCGATTGAAATGGACTCCATAAGAAAGCAATTAGGAGATAATTCAATTATTGATTTTTCAGTTTTGCAAAAATATTTTCCCAAAGACATTGTCGGCTATAATACTGAACAACCAACCGGCGAATTTGTAGATTTTGCCGGCGAAAAGTATTCCACTGCTTCTGTTCATTATGTTAAAAATGGAGATGGTGATTACATTGACATTAAAATAATGGATTTAAATAAAGCTATCGGAACTTACACTTCTTCTGTCGGACTTTGGGCTATGGGTTATTCGCTTGATGAAAAAGAAAATACTAATCAAATTTTCAAACCGAATTTAAAAAATTCAATATGCTATAAAAGATACGACAAATTAAGCAAAGAAGCTGCTCTTTACTGCGGAATTGACTATCGCTTCCTTGTTGAAATTGTCGCTACTAATCAAATGAATACCAAGTTAGTTCAGGAAGTATTTGATTTAATGAAATTAGAAGAACTTGTTCCGAGTGGGAAATAATTTTTATAGAAGTCATACCATCAGCAAGCTGATAGTATGACAAGAAAGAACAAGTCATGCTATCAACGGAGTTGATGGTATGACTATAAAGAAAAAATTTTATTAAAATAAATAATTGATTTTTATGAAAAAATACATTTTCTTTTTGCTTCTGCTCCTATCGGGCAGTATAGTAACAGCAAAGGATTACTGGTGGCAGCCATTGCATTGTTATTCTTATCCTGTTAATTATTTTTCTACAGCTGCTAATAGTACAAGTTATTTTGTTTCAAATGTTACTCATGGAATGTATCGTTCAACAAATGAAGGAAAAACCTGGGATAAACTTGATAATATATCAAGAGTAGCTAACATTAAAGTATGCAGTTTCAATCTTTTTGCTATAACTACTTATCGTAATGTTTATAATGTTTTACGTTCTTCTGATAATGGAAACACTTGGATTGATATTACTAATAGATTACCATCGAAAGATGCTTTTGATTTTAAAGTTATCGGCTCAAAAATGTATAATATTTCAACAGACAATAGATTATATTGTTCTACAAATTTTGGCGATAGCTGGAAAGTTGTTAGCACTAAAATCTCTGACGATTATATTTCATTTTTTGATATTAACGGTTCAAATATTTTCGCTTTAATAAACAAACTTAATGAAAATGAAACTAGAAGTGAAAAAATTCTTCGTTCTACAAACAATGGAATTAGCTGGAGTGAAGTTAATATTGGCATACCAATTCATAGTATTGATGTATTATCTATAATTAATTCATATATTTATGTTAGTTTTTCTGTTCATAATAATGGTTTCAACTATAGTTCTAAATTATACAAATCAACAAACAATGGAGTCAGTTGGAATAAAGTAAATATTGGAGATGATAGTACTCGTGTTGTTTATTTAAATGTGTTAGATGGTAATATTTTAGCAACTACATTAAATAGTGTTTTTATTTCTACAAATGACGGATTAACTTGGAAAAGTACCGAGTCTTTTCCTTGGTCAGATTCTTATAACAGAGTAGGGAAAACAATTTTTGCTGGTCTGAGTTATTCTACTAATGAAGGTAAATCATGGACAGATATTCATTCCGGCTTAACAAATACTGTAATAACTTGTTTAGCAAAAAGTGGTTCAAGTATTATAGCTGGAACAAATCGGCGTAGTATTTTTATTTCTGATGATAATGGAATGCACTGGAGAAATGTATATAATGAAGAAGGTGAAGAAAACCCGCAAAACTGGTATATACCTTTTTATTCTATTGCAACTAATGGAGATGATATTTACGCTGGTTCTATGTATTTCATACTACACAGCTCTGATAAAGGAAAAACTTGGACAAAGAAAATACCAGACGATTTTTATACAACATATTCTTGTGTGGGAGTTTATGGCAATACTATTTATACTGGCAGTAATGATTTTTATATGGGACTTTACTACTCAACTGATAAAGGTGAAAATTGGTTAAAATCAGAGCAAAATTTAGGAGAAATAAACTGTATAAATACTTGCGATACTAATATATATATAGCAACTCGCAGTTTTGTTTATCGTTCTACTGATTATGGTAATAACTGGGTTGCAAAAAAAGTAAGTGATATATATCCTAATTTTATTAGTTTATCTTCGAGCGGCAATAAAATAGTTGCCGGAACTTATGCTCAGGGTGTTTTTTTATCTGAAAACAATGGAGAGAGTTGGGTTGAAATTGGTTCTACTATAGATGAAAATTTAAGTGTATATAGCTCTGCTATTATTGATTCTAATATTTTTATTAATACAAATCATGGTGTTTTTCTTTCAAGAGATAATGGAAATACCTGGACTGATATTAACGCAGGTTTAGTCAGCAAATACTTTATTTCAAGTTTATTAATTAATGGAGATTATATTTATGCTGGAGATTCCCGTGATGGAGTTTATATTGCTAAACTTTCTGATTTTGGAATAACATCTTCAAATCCAAATCCACCTAATAGCAATGATATTCTGATTTACCCAAACCCAGCATCTAATAAAATTACAATTGATTTATCCAATAATCCTGAATTTAGTGATATAAGAATTTTCAATTCTCTCGGAATGGAAGTCTATAAATATGAAAATACGCAATTACTTTATAAAGAAAAAATTGAAATTTCCACAGCAGAACTAGCAATTGGTATGTATTATTTAACTTTAAATGACAAAGGAAATAGAATAACCAAGAGTTTTGTGGTGATGAGATGATTTTTTACATAAAACTTTCGCAAAGCTCAGAGAAACTTTCCGAAAGTAGTTTAATACAAATCTGTAGGCAACAGGTATGCCTGTTGCCTACAATAATTCGCATCTGCATTTTCTTAACTATCATATTAAACTGACAGTTAAAAAATTACTCTCCTGTTACAATAGTTTCATAATTAATAACAATACCTAAGATATTTTTATAACGAATATCTACGGTAGAAATTTTGGTGATACCGGCATTTTTAGCAGCAGTTTTAATACTTGCATCTTGGTCGAAAAATAAGAATCCCAAATATCCTGTTGCAGTTGCAACTCCAACTTTGCTCCCTACAGTGTTACTTGTAGCGTTCACTGGTAAAGTTAGTGAACAGGAAGATAATAAACCTATGCAACATATTGCTAAGGCAACTAAAAAAAGTTTAAATTTCATAAAAAACCTCTATAAAGTTATGCCTACTCTTTTAATTTGGCTTTTCGGCATTCGCCATTATTTTAAACTTTTAGCAAAATTAATTATTTAAAACAAAAAATACAAATTTTTTTTTGAATTGATTTAAAATTTATAAAATGAATAGTAAATATAAAGAAGTGAATAACTTTGTCGGAGTGAGAGGATTTGAACCTCCGCCCCCTGCGTCCCGAACGCAGTGCTCTTGCCTGGCTGAGCTACACTCCGATTTTTACAAAATTAATAAATTTTTCTGAATTTTTTTTTATTTTTATTAAAATCACCACTGTTTTGGTTTAAAATCTTCATTATTAGTGATAAAAGCACTATCGCCAGTTGCTCTAATTACAAGAAGTCCTTGCTTCTCTGCAAATTTTGCTGCTGAACTTTCATCGCGAATATATGCTACTGCTCCAAAAATATTTTCTTCTGAAAATCTGTGAAACGTTTCCCTGAATCTTTTTAGTTTATCAATAAAATCATTAACATATTCTAATTTTAATGTAGTTTTTACTTCAACGACCACTACATCTTTTCCATTTGCAGCAATTATGTCAATTTCCATATCTTTTGCTTCAGAAACAATACGAGTGTATCTTTCTCTAACGTCAATTCCCCTTTTTTGCAACAATTCAACCAACTTTCCATCAACTAATGATTCAACTAATTTTCCCCACTGCCCAGTAAATAAACTTTCTAATTTTGCATATCTTTTTTGATAATATTTTTCTTTTTTTTCAAAATCAGCTCTTGACTCTTTAATTATTCTGTCAGTTTCCTGCATTTGTCTGTCTGTCTCTTGCATTCTTCTATCAGTTTCCTGCATTTGTCTGTCTGTCTCTTGAAATCTCTTTGCAGTTTCTAAAAACATTAATTTTAAGTCCTCAAAAGTTATGTTTTCCTGAGTTGATTGATTTTCTAACATTTTTCTCTCCAATTAAACATTTAAGTTTATACATTTCAAATATAATAAATTTATGAATTTAAACAAAATCATTTATTCAATTTTATAAATTTAATACCAAATTAACAACAAGAATATCTATAATCTGTTACTTATGCCAAGTTGCTTTTAATGATAATATATGTTTGTCTGTCATTCTGCACGAAGTGAAGAATTTCAAACTACGTGGTAGCAATGACTTGTGAGATTCTTCACTTCGTTCAGAATGACACTTTAATTGAATCTTTGAATGCAATTTGGTATTAGAAGCATAGTGAGAAATCTCACAAGCTATTATTAACACTACATTTGAGATTCCTAACTTCACATTGAGTAACAATTTTTAGAACTCACCATTACATTTTCAAACAAAATTACTCTTTATTCGTTATATTATTTTTATATATGAATATTTGGATTGTAAATAATGGATACATTTTCATTGGGATTTAGTGGCTCAGCTTGGTTTATCTCATTTCTTCTGATTATTGCTGTTATATTTGTTATTATATACTATCTTCGAACAATTCCGCCTGTTCCAGTAGGCATAAAAATGCTTTTAGGTGGAATCAGAGGGCTTGCTATAGTTTTACTTGTTCTTGTGCTTTTTGAACCTATTCTTTCAGTAATTCAATCTGGTGAGAAAAAGCCGAAACTTGCGGTTTTAATTGATAATTCTCTTTCAAACGGGTTCCGTGATGCTCTCGGAGACAGACAGCAAGCAGTTCGCAAAGCAATAGAAAATTCTAATATCCAATCTTTAAACGATGAGGAAATCCTTTACTATTCTTTCGATACAGACGTTAAACCTTTCGAGGTATTCAATTTCGATTCATTAAATTTCAAAGGACAAACCACAAATATTTCCAACGCCGTAAGCTTTATTGGAAATAAATTAAATGAAGAAAATATCCGCTCCGTTCTTCTAATCACTGATGGCGAATTTAACGAAGGAACAAATCCAATTTATTTTGCAGAAAAATCTGCCCGAAATTACTATGCAATAGGTATTGGCGATTCAAGCGAATCAAAAGATATTTCAATTTCTTCAATTATTACTAATGAAATTGCTTACGTGGATAATCCAGTTCCGGTAAATGTGCAAATAAAAACCAGCGGCTATAGTTCCGGGAATATTACCTGTACTCTGATGGAAAATAATTTCGTTATTGAAAAAAAGGATTTACAAATTACTCCTCAAACTTCCACTTTGACAGCAATGTTTAGTTTCACTCCTAAGAAAGAAGGAATTTCAAAAATCACTGCAAAAATTTCTTCTCTTGATGGTGAAATCACTGATAAAAACAATATTAAATCGGATTTTATAAAAGTACTGAAAAATAAGAGGCGAATAAGCATTTTTTCTGGCAGTCCGAATCCGGATTTATCTTTCTTATTAAACACATTTTCAAATGAAAAGGGGCTTGAAATCCGTACTTTTATACAAAAAAAAGGTGCTGAGTTTTACAATCCACAGCCAACGAAGCAGGAAGTACTCGAATCTGAAATGATAGTATTTGTCGGCTTTCCAATAAGTTCCACACCTGCAAACGTAATTGAAATGATAAAAGAAGCATTACAAAAGGAAAAACCACTTCTTTTCATTGCTTCTCAGCAAACCGATTATTCGAAGCTAAACCAATTTCAGGAATTTTTACCTTTTACTTTGCTTAGCACCAGAGCAAACGAATTCAGTGTCATTGCGGATTTAAAGCGTGAAGCACTTGCCAATCCATTAATAAGAATTTATGGAACTGAAAAAGATTTACAAATTTGGAACAACCTCCCCCCTATTTTCAGAACTGAAACTTTCGTTAAGCCCAAGCCGGAAAGTGAAGTGATTTCTACTTTTAAGGTAAATAACGTTCCTATGCAGGAACCACTAATACTTTCACGTTCTTTCCAAAATAAAAAATCAATAACAGTAATGGGCTATGGGCTTTATCGCTGGAAACTGCTCGGTTACGCTGCTGATGTTTCGAAGAATAATTCCGAAGCTGTCGATGTTTACTCAATTTTTATAAATAATGCAGTAAAATGGCTTTCTGTTGACCAAAACGAAAAGAATATCCGCATTAGGACTTCAAAGCAACAATATGTAAAGAACGAGCCGGTCGAATTTATTGCTCAGGTTTATGATGCTGCCTTTACTCCGATTGATAATGCAAATGTGAATATAAAGATTTCAAGTGGACAGACAAGCCGTGATGTTACTTTAAATAGTTTAGGCAATGGACGCTACACTGCAAAAGTTGAAGGACTGGCAGAAGGAGATTTCTTTTATCAGGGAAGCGTTGAAGTAAATCAAGCAAAACTCGGCTCAGCTTCCGGTAGATTTAGTATTGGCGACATTGCTCTTGAATATATAAATTTGCAAATGAACGCTCCTCTTTTAAGAAACCTCTCTGCCAGAACTGGTGGGAATTTCTACACACCAGAAACTGTAAATACTTTTTTAGATGATATAAAGAAAAATCCCAATTTCAAACCAGTATCTTTTACTGATAAATATGAATCAGCTCTATGGAACCTTCCATACATACTGGCAGCAGTAATTTTGCTTTTTGCTATGGAGTGGTTTTTAAGGAAAAAATTCGGAATGATTTGAGTTAAATTTTCTTTTGTCATGCTATCAGTTTGCTGATAGCATGACAAAAGAAAGAAAGAATAAAAGTCTTGCAATCAGCTTGCTGTTTTTATAGCATTAAAAGAGCTCATCAACCTTATCCTATCCCCTATTTTTTCTTACTTTTCTGAATTTTGACACATTTCGTAAATGTTCTTTATAATTTTCAGCGAAAAGGTGTTTTCCGGAGCCATCGCCGACTGCTACGAAAAACATATACTTATGCTTTTTAGGATTTAAAGCAGCTTTGATTGACGAAATAGAAGGTGAATTTATTGGTCCAGGGGGTAAACCATAATTTAGATATGTATTAAAAGCACTTTCATTCTTTAAATCTGAATGGAGTAAACGCCCTTTTTTATTGTTTATATAAGCAACAGTAGGGTCTGCTTCAAGCTTCCAACCGCGTTTTAGCCGATTTAGATAAACTCCGCTTACGATATATTTTTCTTCTTCTGTTGGGCTTTCAGCTTCGATTATTGAAGCAAGAGTTAAAATCTCCTGACGTGTTTTGCCTTGAGATTCAGCAGATTTCTTAAATTCCTTATTCCAAACATTGTCCTGCTGCTTAACTAAAATATCAATTACTTTTTTATTTGTGATTTTACAGGGAAAATCGTAAGTAACTGGGTGCAAATATCCTTCTAAGCTAATGGAATTTATATTATAGTTTTTAAGCAGGTTTTTATCGAATGCTAAAGAAATAAATTCAGCAGAATCCAAATCCAGCATCTTTTTGTTGATTGAAGCAAACCGGTAAAGATTGATACCTTCCGGATATGTAACTTTGACTAAACAGCGGTTTTTACCACTAAAAATAGAAATTATTACCTCGAAATTTGTTTGGTTATATGTAAATTTGTAAGTGCCAGAATGGATTTGTTTCCCTGAAAATTTAGAGAAGAGCGAGCAAAAATTTCTGAAAAACCAATATGGCTTTAGCATACCTTCTTCGTTAAAATCTTTTATACATTCTGAAATTGTTGCCCTTTGTGGTATTTCGATAATAATATCCTGCTGTATTCCAACATTTTTATATAATAAATTTATTATAAACCAAATACTTATTGCAATTAAAATTAAAGAACTAACTAAAATTATAAAGAACTTTTTCATTATTCGCTTCTGATTTCCTGGATAATACTAACCTTGCCAGCGCGGCGTGCCGGATAAAGAGTTACAACAATTGACAAAATTAAGGAAAAGAAAAATACTAAAAGCACATCGCCAGTGTGAATTGAAAGAGGCAGAGAATCAATTAAATACCTGTCTGTATCAAGAGAAAACCACTTAAAATAAAGCTGGCCGAGACATAATCCCACGCCAATCAAAGTTCCGATAGTTGAGCCAATTATACCAATAATCACACCTTCTTTCAAAAAGATTTCGCTGATAAGTTTGTCTTTTGCTCCAAGTGCTTTTAGAAGAGAAATATCCGGCTTCTTTTCAATCACTGTCATAACAAGAGAGGCAAGCACATTGAATGCTGCTATTATAATTATTATACTTAAAATCGAAAAAGTGGACATACGCTCAAACTGCATCACACTAAACAAATCTTTATGTAAATCCCACCAGGTCAATACTTCCAAATCCTTTGCCAAATTTTCTTTAATTTTATCTTTGTAATCAAATGCTAAATTTACATCGTTTAATCTAATATCAATGGAAGAAGCAGAATTTTCAGGTATATTAAACAAATTTTGAAAAACCTCGTCTGAACCATAGATATAAAACTCATCATACTGCTTGTCGTTCGTTTGAAAAATACCAGAAACAGCGACTTTTTCCCATTTTAATTGCTTAAATGCCTTAACTGATTTTTCAATTTTTTCGGGTGAAGTTAAAAGAATCGTGTCGCCGGGCGAAAGCTTTAATTTATTTGCAAGTATTCCGCCAACAACAACGTTGTAATTATCAAACTCTTTGTTAATATTAAATCTACCAAAAACTATACTTTGCTCAATACCGGAAACATCTTGAATTTTTCCATTAACAGCAGAATTGAACTGAGCTATTTGGAAATCATTTCCACTTTGTATAATAATGCGTGCCTGATTAATTGGAAGAATATACTGAATATTTGGGTCTTGCTTTATTTTGCTAATAATTTTTTCTGCATCTTTAACGAAAGTACCTTCATTTGCAACTATGCGTAAATGTGGGTCAAAACTAACAAGTTGGTCAATAGCAAATTCACGAAATCCATTAAATATTGACATTACACAAATCAGCGTTATATTTCCTATTATAATTGCTAAAAGGGAAATAAATGTAATTATCGTTATAAAATGGAATGAACGAAAAGTAAAAATATATCTTAGTGCTATTTTTGTCGATAGTTTCATTTTTAGCTATTGGCTGTCAGCTGTCAGCTGTCAGCATTTTTGTTTTAAATGGTTTATGGTTTAATATTTTTCATAATTCTATTATAGCTGTCGGCTAATAACTTATCATCTATCAGTCATTAGTCATTGGTATAAGAAAGAATAACCTAATAACTTAATAACTTAATAACCCATTAACAATTAACAATTAACAATTAACAATTAATAATTCTTCTTCATACTTCTTTCCGTTTACTGCTTTCTTGAAAGTTGTGTTTGCAACTCCACCGGGTAAACGAACATTTTTTCCAGAAAGTAATTGTTCTATAGTAAGCATTTGTATTTTATCTATTTTGTATCCTTTAAAACTCCCCTGCTGCTTCGCCTTTTGAAGCATACTATCTGTTAAATGCTCTTCAAAGCAAACGAATACACCTAAATCTGCTTCTTTCCTCGTAACAGTTTCAATTAAATAAGTTAAGTCATTTAATTTAACATTTCCGCTCTTTACTTCAATTAATCCAACTCCTTTTTCATTATTATTTTTATTGAAAGTAAAATAACCATCGAAGCCGCTGTCTGCTGTTTTCTTTACATTTGAGACACCACCAATAAGTACTTCAATAACCCAATCCTGAAATTTAAATCTACCTTTTTTTGTTGATTGAGCGAGCTCGTGAGCAGATGCAATATCTTTTGGATAGCCATTTATTTCAATTTCTGAAAGCAATTCACTTTTGCTTTTATCATCAAGAGGACTTGTCAACCTATCTAAAATAAGTTTTATTGCGAGATGGGAAATATCCACTCCGAGCCAGTTCCTATTTAGTTTGTCGGCAACAGCAATTGTTGTTCCGCAACCACAGAAGAAATCGGCAACAACATCACCTTCATTGCTACTCGCTTTTATAATGCGTTCAAGTAATGTTTCTGGTTTTTGGGTTGGGTAACCGAGTCGTTCTTTTGCTTGAGAATTGATTACTGGTAAAATAATTACATCAGATTGAGAAACAATAGGTGTTTCTCTCTCAATAATTTTATCAAATTTATCAATATCAATTTTTGAATTTTTTACTTTATCCCAATCATAAACAATTAATTGAGAATATTTTCCATTTTCATTATGAATGACATTTTGGTCAAATCCACGTTCATATTTCTTAAGTTGTGATGTTGACATTTCAATTTGCAAACTATTAAATTTATTCAAGTTTGATTTTGAATAAAATAAAATAGCATCATGCATTTTTTGAAATTGTTTTTGGACGTTTGTCCAACGGCGATAATGCCACACTACTTCATTTCTGAAATTCTTTTTACCAAATAGAAAATCACATACGATTTTTAAATAATGGCTCATTGTTGGGTCGCAGTGCATATAAAAACTACCTGTTTCTTTTAGCAATGCTCTCATATAATAAATCCTGTGCGACATTGTAGATAAATATGCTGCTGCACTATGGTCGGTACTCTCTACTAACTTCAGGAAGTTGTATAAATCCAACTGGTTATGCTCTAAAAGTTCATTCATTGAATCTATATACTTAACATTGCTCCATGTATCGGAAAATGCTTCTTTCTGTGCCTTTACATCACTCATATCTATATCTTCAAAAAGAATATTATAATTCCTTTTTGAATTGAATGGTGGGTCAATGTAGATTAAATCAATGAACCCATCTGGATATTTTAAAGCAAGTTCCTTTAAAACATCAAGGCAATCTCCAAAGTATAGTTGTTTCATCTTTTAGCTTTCGGCTTTCAGCTTTTTGTTTTAAATAGTTTATAGTTTATAGTTTATGGTCATTGGTTAATTGTTAATTGTTAATTGTTAATTGTTAATTGTTAATGGTCATTAGTCATTAGTAATTGGTAGAAGAAAGAATAATCCAATAACAATTAACAATTAATAATTAACAATTAATAATTAAATCAATAATTTTCTGTGATACCTCATCAATTGGGTCTTCTGAGCAAATTTTAAATACTCGGTTTGGCTCTTCTATTGCAATTTGCTCAAAACCATTGATTACACGTTTAAAAAATTCGTCTCCAGCTTGCTCGAATCTGTCGAATTCAGTTCTGTCAGTTCTACTTTTGGATATTTCTAAAGAGACGGAAAGAAATATCGTTAAATCTGGAATTAAGTCGTAGCATGCAATTTTATTGCATTTTTTTACATCATCTAAATTAAGTCCTCGACCAAATCCCTGATAAGCAAGCGTTGAGTCAAAAAATCTATCACAAATAACAATTTTTCCTTGTTCTAAAGCTGGTTTAATAATTTCTTGGACTAAGATTGAGCGGGCAGAATTAAAGAGTAATAATTCAGAAGTAGGAGAAATTTGATTTTTTGAGTGTAAGAGAATATTTCTAATCAACTCTGAAATTTCAGTTCCACCGGGTTCTCTAACGGTAACCACTTCGTAATTATGTTCGGTTAAAAAGTTCTTTAAACGCCTTATTTGAGTTGTTTTTCCACAACCGTCAATTCCTTCAAAGGTAATGAAAAGCGGGGTTTTAATTTTAAAATCCATAGTCAATCAAGTGCTTTTGAATGTCGTTTACGTAAATATTATGTGCATTGCCATACCATTTGTTAAATGGAATCAAAACAAGCGAACCGAAAGTGGAAGGATTTGCCTGAGAAAAAGCAGAAGTAGCGATTTGCTTTTCTTCCTCTGGACGCCATTCGCTGTCTATATCAATAAACACAAGAGTACAGCCAATTTCAAAAGGATTTTTTCCGTTTATAGGATGCGACTCGAAACCAAGAAAATTAAATGGAATTTTGAATTTAAGTTCAAATCCTTTATCTTTCAAACTTGATGTAACTTTTAAACTGTTTACTGCATCTTGCTGATAAGTTTCAACATCATCAGAGGTGCTTATTTCTTTAACAAAGGCACGTTTGTCATAGAAATTGCCGGGATAAAGTTTTATGCAATAAATTCCTTTTTTAATTTTATTATTCAGAGAAATAGAGTCTTTCTTCAAATTAAAAAAACGGCCACCAGTAGAATCCGGTGAATTTAAATCAAACCATAACTCAAGATAATCACCTATGCAGGTATCACATTTAGGAAAAACCAATTTGTCGTCTCTAATATCAACGGTAAAATAAAGATACTCATCGCAATAAGCTGATTTTACTGAAAAAGATGCATCATCTTCACCTTTCCAGTAATATGCACCTTTGTGGACATATTCAATTGAATTTGCAACTGCATCGGTATTATAAGGATGATAAAGAAGTTTTCCACGGGAATAAGAAGGAATTGTTAGGTAATTTGTTTGGAAAATACCTTTTCCGTTACGGGTTATATAGATTTTGTCAGTATTGAAAAGAGTATAATAATTACGATATGCTTCTCTAGTATAATTATTAAAACGAAATGTTGCGAAATTATCTATTAAAAATATTGAGCCGTTTTCATAACGAAAGCCATCAATTTTCCAGTCAAATTCCTTTTTTTTCTGTGTAACAAAACAAGAATTATCTTTAATGACAATGCCAATTTCTAGTGGTAGCTCAAAATACTCATAACTGAATTGAGATACTTTTTCAAGGAAACCATCAATATCTACAAATAAATAAACCTGGACAATTCGTTTTTTTTCTAAAGCAAGTTTAACAGTAAAAGCTAAATCATTCACTTCATCGCCGGAAAAATCTCCTACATCCCAACCCCATACGGTAAAACGACTTCCCATCGGCAATTGCTTTGGAATATCGGAAATTAACTCTTCAGCAAAAAAAGGAAGTAATTTCTTTTCAAATTCGGGATAATCTATTCCAGATTGAGATAAAAGATTATCTGAATATACAATGATAAATAATAATATAATTAATAAAGTTCTTTTCATAAATTTAAATTAAATTTTTTTCAAATATACAAATTTTTTGCTTATTATTGCTAATTTGATATGGAAAAAGTTCAATCAACAAAAGGTTTTTTATAAATCATTTTACTTTGCTTTTATAATAGTTTTTAGTATTTTTGAATGCTATTAAAAATTTTTTGGTTTATTCCTTATTCAAAATATTAAATTTAAAAATATTATAAACCAAAAACTATAAATCATTAACAATTAACAATTAATAATTAGCTTGTATATGAGAATAGCAATAGTCAACGACTCTCAACTTGAAATAGAAGTATTAAAGAAAATAAGCACATCGACATTGGAACATAAAGTTGTATGGATTGCAAGAAACGGTGAAGAAGCTGTTAGAAAATGCAGAGAAGATAAGCCGGATTTAATTTTAATGAATATGATGATGCCTGTAATGGATGGATTAGCCGCAACTAAACAAATTATGAAAGAAAATCCCTGCGCTATTCTTATTGTAACATCGTCTTTAAAGGGTAAAGAAGGAATGATTTTTGAAGCAATGGGTTCTGGGGCTATTGACGTTATAAGCACTCCTGTTGTTGGTTTATCACAAAATAATACAAATGACAATGAATTAATCAAAAAAATATCAATAATAAGTAAGTTAATTAACCAAACTAAAGAAGATACGAAACAACCTTCAAGTAAATCCAGCATATTAACTACAACTTCTTTAATAGCAATCGGCTCTTCTACTGGTGGTCCAAAAGTTTTAGCAAAAATCCTTTCTGCTCTTCCGAAAGAAATCAATACTTCAATTATAATTATCCAGCACGTTGATTCACAATTTGCAACTGGATTTGTTACATGGCTGAACGAACAAACAAAATTAGACGTTGTAATTGCAAAAGAAGGAATGAAACCGGAACTTAATGTTGTTTATGTTGCAGGAACAAACGACCATTTAATATTAACTTCAGACAGAACATTCAAATACGTAGAAGAGCCAAAAAATTTCCATTACCGGCCTTCTGTTGATGTATTCTTTGATAGTTTAGCAAGAAACTGGCTAACTAAAGATATTGCAATACTTTTAACCGGTATGGGAGCTGATGGTGCAAACGGTTTATTAACTTTAAAAAAAATGGGTTGGTACACTATTGCCCAAGACGAAGCTACATCAATCGTTTATGGTATGCCCAAAGCTGCTTTCGAATTAGATGCAGCTATAGAAATTCTTTCAACTGAAAAAATTACAGAAGCAATTATTAGATTTATAAATACAAGGAGAAATTAAAATGGCTGTTGATTTAGCATCTGCACTATCATCTGGATTATCAGATTTTAAAATAAAAGTCCTGTTAGTTGATGACCAAGCTATAGTAGGCGAGCAAGTTAAAAGAATGCTTGCTCCGGAAGAAGATATTGAATTTCACTTTTGTCAGGACCCAAGCAAAGCATTGCAAACTGCGGTAGAAATATCACCTACTGTTATTTTGCAAGACCTTGTTATGCCAGAAATTGAGGGTTTAACTCTTGTAAAATTTTATAGGAATCATCCCAAACTAAAAGATATTCCAGTAATTGTTTTGTCATCAAAAGAAGAAGCTACTACTAAAGCTGAATCTTTCGCTACCGGCTCTAATGATTATCTGGTTAAACTACCGGACAGAATTGAACTTGTAGCCAGAATACGCTACCATTCAAAGGGATATATCAATCTTCTACAAAGAAATGAGGCATTTGCAGCTCTGCAGGCAAGCCAAAAAGCTTTGGCTCAGGAACTTGCTCAAGCTGGAGAATACTGCGTTTCCATTCTTCCGGAATTTATGAATACAAATCAAATTAAAACTTTCTGGAGATTTATCCCGTCAATTCAACTTGGTGGTGATATGTTTGGCTACCACTTTATTGATGATGAGCATTTTGCATTTTATCTGCTTGATGTTTGCGGACACGGAGTCGGCTCTGCTTTACTTGCAGTTTCTGCTATTAACTTTTTAAAAGCACAAAAAACATCAAGTATTGATTTTAGAAATCCAGTAGAAGTACTTTCCGGTTTAAACAACACATTCCAAATGGCTGACAATAACCAGCTTTTCTTTACTATGTGGTATGGCGTATTTAATATTAATACAAGAAAATTGAGCTATGCGAGCGCCGGTCATCCTCCTGCATTTCTTATAAAGAAAGATGGTAATACCGAGCAGTTAAGCAATGATAACTTTATTATCGGTGGTATGCCCTCTTTCCCATTCACAAGTTCAAGCATTCAATTAGAAAAAGATACAACAATTTATGTTTATTCAGACGGTTGTTACGAAATCAGAAAACGAAATGAAGAAATGTGGCAGATTCAGGAATTTTTCGAGTTTATCAAACATAATTCTAATCCAGCTAACACTGAAATTGATGATTTATATAAATATGTTAAAGAATTACAGGGAACTGAAATCCTTGATGATGACTTCTCAATGATGAAGATTTGTTTTGAATAAAAGGGGATTCTATTATTTCAGTTTTGGCTGTCGGTTTATGGTTATTGGTTTATGGTTATAGTCATTAGTATTTTTACCAATTCCTAATTCCCTATAACCTAATAACCAATAACCCAATAACCAATTATAACAAGAACACAGCCCTTGCCCCTCTCAAAAGTGGAATAAAAAAAAACTCCTTCCCAAATTTGCACTTGAGAAGGAGTTGAAAAGGAAAAGAATTTATTTTTACATTCCGAATTCTTTTTCCGGATTCATACTTTCTAAGTTTCTGGTTATTGCAGCAAGGCATTGCCCGGCTAACATACCGTCAATTACCCTGTGGTCATAAGTAATAGAAACGTAGAGCATATCGCGAACAACAACCAAATACTCTCCATTGAACTCGCGGACTACAGGACGCTTTTGAATTGCACCAACACCAATGATTGCGCACTGTGGCTGATTAATTACCGGTGTCCCGAAAAGAGTTCCGAAAGTGCCCACGTTTGTTAATGTAATTGTTCCGCCTTGTATGTCGTCTGGATTTAGCTTTTTGCTTCTTGCACGGCTCGACAAATCAAATATTGAACGTGCTAAGCCATTCAAATTCAAGCTATCTGCATTTTTGATTACCGGAACAATTAAATTGCCGTCATCAAGAGCAGTTGCAAAGCTAAGATTTATGCGCTTGTGCAAAATTATATTTTTTCCATCAACGCTTACATTTACCATCGGAAATTGTTTAACTCCATCAATCAATGCTTTTGAAAAGAAAGGAGTATAAGTGAGTTTGAACCCTTCTTGCTTTTGAAATTCGTCTTTGAAGCTGTTTCTGAATTTTACAATATGAGTAACGTCTGCTTCGGCAACGCTTGTAACGTGGGCAGAAGTATGCTTGGAGTAAATCATATGTTCAGCAATGATTTGGCGGATTCTGTCCATTGGAATAATTACTTTATCTTCTCCAAGAGGAACAGGAGTAGTTATTGGCTGAACAACTTTAACTGGCTGCGATGGTTCTGGCTTAATAACCGATTTTGGTGGCTGGGGAGTAATAGAAAATTTTTGTTTCTTTTGTTCTATGAAACTAAGCAAATCCTGTTTGTTTACTCTTCCGTCAGCACCAGTGCCTTGAATTGTATTCAGTTCTTCAAGAGTAATTCCTTCAGTTGCAGATATAGAGCGAACAAGCGGAGAATAGAACCTGTTTCCTGAACTAGCTGGTATTTCAGTAGTTTGCTGAACTTCAGTATTAGTAATAGCTTTTTGCTCTGAAACAGCATTTTGATGAATGGCTGTAACTTCTCCAGTAGTTATTTTTGCAATAACTTTTCCTACTTCTATTGTTTCTTTTTCCTGAGCAAGTATTTCAATAAGAATGCCACCTGCAGGTGCCGGGACTTCAGTATCTACTTTGTCAGTAGAAATTTCGAGAATCATTTCATCGCGTTCTACCTTATCTCCCACTTGCTTGAGCCAGCGGATAATAGTGCCTTCCTGAAGAGATTCGCCCATCTTTGGCATAACAACATCTATTGTATTCTCAGCAAATTGAGGAATGGATTCTGCCCGTTTTGCCTGCTCTGCTTCTGGTTTAATTTCTTTTGGGACATCAGCAGTTTTTTCAATAACCGCATTTTCGGCATCAGTTTCAATTTCAGCGATAACTTTTCCGACTTCAACAGTTTCCTGCTCTTTAGCAAGTATTTTAGTAATTACCCCAGTAACTGGTGAAGGAACTTCAGTATCCACTTTGTCGGTAGAAATTTCGAGAATCATTTCATCACGCTCCACTTTATCACCAACATTTTTGAGCCAGCGGATAATAGTGCCTTCCTGAAGAGATTCGCCCATTTTTGGCATTACAACATCAATTTTCATAATAACTCCACAAATTATGGCTTTTGAAACATACTGTCATCAATTTTTTCGTTGATTTTTAAAGTATTTAATACAATTTTCACTAAATCTTCGCCATTGCTTTTAACTTCAATTTTATGAGGCATTTTTAATGAACCAACAGGTTTATAGTCAGACATAAAAACGTCTGCATCAATATTTTGTCCGTTAATGTTTTGAACTGAAGTAGCTTTAATAAGAAAATTAGTAGCTTTGTCAATATAAAGAGTAGAATTACCATCTGCAGAAGTGGCTTCAATTTTATAAGCATCTATGCCGTTGACGGGCTCTTCCCCTATTAATTCAAAAGTAATATTTTTTTCTTTATAATTGATAAAAGGCATATCAAAAGCTTCAACTTGTGATTCCAATTGCCCCTTAAATTCATTTAAAGCAGCTTCTGGAACTTCAATTACATTTCCAGCTGTTTTGGTCCAGGCAGATTTTCCATTCAAGACAGAAATCATATCCTGTCCCATATAGCTAATTTCCAAACGAATTTTGTCATCGCCCTTTTTATAATACTTCATAGGCATTTCCATCCCCATACCAGTCAAAACCATAACATATTCTATGGAATTAATTGATTTAAAGGATTTTTCGCCTCCAACAGCGTTGATTGCTTTGCCGATAATCATATCAGCAGTTTGTGAATTTGCATAAGTAACTGCAAAAATAAGAATTAGGATTGAAAGTATCTTTGCTTTCATTATTTTCTCCGATAAATTTTAAAAATTATTTTTGTAAAACTTTTATTTTCTCTTTGAACTCCAATATTTCCCTGTTTGTAAAGCCAATTGATTTAAGCGATTCATCGTCAAGTTTATCAAAGGAAATCGCATTTTTTAAAGCATTTAATTCCTGAGAGGAAAAATTCATTGAATTTAAAATGAAATCTTCAAATGCTTCAAAAGCAGTTGGGACTATTGGTTTGATTAGCTTGCAAATAGCTTCGGCATATACGCGGATTTCATACTGGGCAGTTGCATCTAATCTTAATTTAAGGAAATGAAATAAATTGTGAAGGTCGATTTTCCAATACCATTCCGTATAAGTGGCAAGCGGCAGATTAATCCGTGCAAGCTCTCTTGCAAGATTCACAGAAAGAAAATCCTGATATTCTGCAAATGACTTCCTCTGGCTGTTTTCCAATGTTTCGATGATTTCCAGCGTTTTTTCTTCTGAAATTTGCTCTTCACCTCTTGCCTGGTGGTTATACAGACTTTGAATGCGCACCTGCTCTGGCTCAGGAATATAGAAGTCGTCTTTCATTTCTGAATATCTTCCACTATATTCATTTACATTGGCAGTTCTATGGCGAATCCACTGGCGTGCAATAAAGATTGGGAGCTTAACGTGAAATTTAAACTCGACCATCTCAAAAGGTGAAGTATGGCGGTGCCTCATCAAATAGCGTATTAGCTCGCGGTCTTCACGCTTCGTTTTTGTTCCTTCTCCATAGGAAACGCGGGCTGCCTGCACAATGGAACTGTCATTCCCCATTGAGTCCACCAATCTGACGAAACCTTTATCCAAACAATTTATTTTATTCTCTTCCATTTCTTAACATTTGTATTTTTTTAAATTATAATTACTATAATTTTTGAAATTAACAATAAAAAATTTAATTTGCAAAGAATTAAATTAACAAAAATAAGAAAAGATATGGAAGAGAAAAATCAAATTGAAAAAAAAGTAATTTTAAGTGGAATACAGCCCTCCGGAAAACTGCATATTGGACATTTAACCGGAGCAATAAAAAACTGGGCTAAACTACAGCAAGAATATGAATGTTTTTATACTATTGTTGACTTACACGCAATAACTGTTAAGCAAAATCCGGCAGAATTAAGGCGAAGAACTCTAGAAACTGCTGCTCTTTTTATCGCTTGCGGCGTTGACCCGAATGTCAGCACTCTTTTTATACAATCATTTGTTCCGATGCACACTCAACTTGCATGGGTGCTGAATTGCTTTACTGGTATGGGTGAATGTAGCCGTATGACGCAGTTTAAAGATAAATCTGCCCAACACGCTGAAAATATAAATGTTGGACTGTTTGCTTATCCTGTTTTAATGGCAGCCGATATTTTGCTCTATCAGGCAGATTTGGTGCCAGTTGGCGAAGACCAGAAGCAACATCTCGAATTAACCCGTAACTTAGCTCAACGCTTCAATTTCCATTATTCCGATACTTTTAAAGTGCCAGAACCATATATTGCTCCTGTTGGTGCTAAGATAATGAGTTTGCAGGAACCAAACAGAAAAATGTCGAAATCCGATGATAATGACAAGGCAACAATTTTTCTTTCCGATACTGACGAGGAAATTAAAAGTAAAATCAAGCGTGCTGTTACCGATTCCGGCTCCGAGGTAAAAATGTCTGAAGAAAAGCAGGGCATTTCAAATTTAATGACGCTTTATCATATTGCAAAGGAAATTAGTTTCGAGGATATTGAAAAGGAATTCGCTGGTAAGGGCTACGGCATTTTCAAAAGTGAAGTTGCTGATGCTGTTGCCGATTACATTAAGCCAATCAGAGAAAAATATCTTGATTTGATGAACAATAAGAAGTATTTAGAGGAACTTTTAACTGCCGGTGCAGAAAAAGCAAGCAAACGTGCTTTTAAAACTTTAAGAAAAGTCTATAAGAAATTGGGATTTGTGCAGTTTTAAAGTTAATTTATAATTTCACCTTACGCAATTTATCATTTGAGAAATGAAAAAGTGTAGTTTAGATACATTTTTTTATCCACTTTTCTTATT
>DAIOVK010000003.1:0-14776 GCA_036759045.1 Kapaibacterium sp. (SeqCode)
CTAAATAAATTTAGGAGTTATTCTAATAATTAGAGTAACTCCATAATTTATTATGAAGATTAACTTCGCAAATGTTATTTACGATGCAAATCTCCTAACTCCTAAATTTACGTTATCGGGTCAGGAGTTCTGAAATTACACAGACAAAGTAACTAATTGAGCAGAGACATTTTCGAGTAAATTCAGTTTACGGGTCAGTTCCTCATTATCTTCTTGTTTCCCAACGAGTTCTAAAACGAGAAGTCCTTCTTCAGAACAGTTATCAAGCACTCCGTCGTGAATACCAAGACGGGTTTTAATATGGCAGCCCCAGCCGGTTAGAATTTTTTGGACATTAACGGCTGCATCTTTTCTATTTCCTATTAAGCATAAAAGAATTGATTTTGACATAAAGCACCTTTCAAAAAAATTAAAACAATCAAATTATTTTTTATAATCTAATAAAACACTCATTAATAAACAAATAAAAAGAAAAAAAATTTTTCTATTGTTATAAATATAGTTAATTTTGAAACGTAGATTTATTAATAAAGGATTGTATAATGTATAAAATTGTGATCATTGACGATGACCCGGATATTGTAGAGGCAACGACTATGTTGTTTGAATCAAAGGGCTATATAACTGCATCAGCTGGAAATGTAGAAGATGCACTGGCATTAGTGCCAAAAGAAAAGCCGGATGTCATCATTTTAGATGTGATGATGGAGGAGCCAGATGATGGTTTCTACTTGGCGAACAAGTTCAGAAAAATAGGCATAAATACTCCAATCATAATGCTAACTTCAGTTTCCAAAGCATTTGGATTTGATTTTGGAAATAAAGATAACTTACAAATCCAGGAATTTTTAGAAAAGCCGGTTCCACCAGCAGTTCTTTTAGAAAATGTTCAGAAATATTTACCTAAGGAGGAGCATTAATTATGTTAGTAACTGAAAAAAATGCTCTGACAATTGAAATCGAAGATTTAACTAAACGTTTTGGAAATCAAAGAGAATCTTTACTTCCAATTCTTCAGGAAGTTCAATTGAAACACGGACATATTTCTGATTTTGCTCAGCAGGAAATAGCTCGTTTGCTTGATATTCACCCTGTTGAAGTATATGGCGTTGTTACTTTCTTCTCATTCCTTTCAACTGAGCCAAAAGGACGTTTTATTGTCCGTCTATGCCAGACAATTTCCTGCGACTTAGCAGGAAAAGAAGCAATTGCTCATACTTTAGAAAAAGAACTCGGAATTAAATTCGGCGAAACAACCCAAGACAAGAAATTTACTCTTGAA
The DNA here is from genome assembly GCA_036759045.1 of Kapaibacterium sp. (SeqCode). GTDB lineage: Bacteria > Bacteroidota > Ignavibacteria > Kapaibacteriales > UBA2268 > JAAYJM01. The sequence continues at coordinate 1,283 of DAIOVK010000003.1, forward strand.
TACTGCAATTGCATCGGAATGTGCGACCAAGGACCCGCTTTGCTCATCAATGAACAAGTATTTACTAAGGTTACCCCAAGCAAGGTAATTGATATTTTAAAAAAATTTAATTAGGAGATGAAGGTATGCCAATATTAAATAAACTTGTAATATTTGATGAACAGAATATAAACGACAGCTTAAAAAAAGCACTCTCCATTGAGCCAAAAGACGTTGTAATGGAAGTTCGCGAATCCGGCTTAAAAGGTAGAGGCGGAGCAGGTTTTCCAACAGGAACCAAATGGATGCTCGCAAGTTCAGCAAATTCAAAACAAAAATATGTTGTATGCAATGCAGATGAAGGCGAACCCGGCACTTTCAAAGACCGTGTTCTTCTTGATGAATATACTAAATTAGTGTTCGAAGGAATGGTTATTGGTGGGTATGCAATTGGCGCCAATAAAGGTTTCCTTTACCTACGTGGTGAATATCGCTATTTGTTAGACAAACTCAATAGCTATTTAGAGCAGATGAGAAAAGAAAATCGCCTTGGAAATAACATCCTCGGAACGAATTTTTCTTTTGATATTGAAATTCGTCTTGGCTCCGGAGCTTATGTTTGTGGTGAAGAATCCGCACTTATTGAATCACTCGAAGGGCATCGCGGCGAAGCCCGTAATCGCCCACCTTTCCCGGTAAATACCGGCTATCTTGGAAGCCCAACAATTGTAAATAACGTTGAAACCTTTGCTTCAGTTCATATCATTATTGCAAAAGGTGCAGAGTGGTACAGCAAGCATGGAACATCAAAATCAACTGGAACAAAACTGCTCTCCATCTCCGGCGATTGCAAAAAGCCCGGCGTTTATGAAGTGCCATTCGGTATCACAATCAATGAAATTCTTAAGCTTGTTGAAGCAGAGAATACAAAAGCAGTCCAAGTTGGTGGTGCTTCCGGAACCTGCATTCCAAAAGCAGAGTTCGAGCGGTCCATTTCCTTTGAAGATATTTCAACAGGTGGTTCTGTAATAATTTTCAACGAAACAAGAAGTATGCTTCACATTTTAGAAAACTTTATGGAGTTTTTCGTTGAAGAATCCTGCGGACAATGCACTCCTTGCAGAATTGGAAATGTTAAATTGCTTGACGGATTAAAGAAAATTAGAAAAGGAGAATGCTCACTTTCTTATATCCACGAGCTAATTGAACTCGGAAAATCTATGCAAATAGCGTCGAAATGCGGATTAGGACAATCGTCTCCGAATCCTTTCATTTCAATAATGACACATTTTGAAAACGAAATTTTTTCACAAAGGTAAATGGAACTTAATATGGAAAAAACACAACAATCAAATCGCGCTCCGGTTAGTCATCAACCATTAAAAGTTGAAAAGGGAAACCTCGGTGAAATCGGTAGTCTGGTAGAAGTAGAAATCAATGGTATTCCTTATAAAGTTCCTATCGGCACTACTATTTTAGAAGCTTGCAGAATGCATAATATTCATATACCAACTCTATGCTATCACGAAGACCTTTGTCTGGCTGGAGTTTGTCGCGTATGCGTCGTTGAAGTTGATGGAATGAGAGTCCTTCCAACTTCCTGCACTTTCCCAATTACAAACCGAATTAAAGTAAAAACCAGTTCTGAAAAAGTAAGAAAAGCTCGTCGTCACATTTTAGACTTGCTTCTCAGCGAGCATTACGGCGAATGCTACTCTTGCCATCGTAATGGAAATTGCGAATTACAAAGACTTGCTAAAGAATACGGCGTTGATTCATATAAATTCGGTCACGTTACAGAACGCAAGCACAGTATAGATAAATCAAGCTATTCTGTGATACGTGATATGGACAAATGTATCCTTTGCAAGCGTTGCGTCAGAACTTGTATTGATTTACAGGAAGTTGGAGTTTTGGAAGCTACTCAAAGAGGCGACAAAACTACTATTTCAACATTCTTAGATAAACCACTTGCTGACGTTATTTGCATCAACTGCGGACAATGTATTAACCGTTGCCCCACTGCTGCACTTAAAGCAAATGACCCATCAGACGATATTTGGGCTGCTATTGACGACCCGGATAAACACGTAGTGATTCAAACTGCTCCATCGCCACGCGCTGGCATTGGTGAAGAATTTGGCTGCGAACCAGGTACTTCGATGACTTACAAACTCAATACTGCTCTTCGTATGATTGGCTTCGATGGTATTTTCGATACTAACTTCACAGCAGACTTAACTATTATGGAAGAAGGCACTGAACTTCTTCTCCGTTTGAAGAAAAAGTTAGTTGATGGCGACGATTCAGTTAAACTACCTCAATTCACATCTTGCTCACCCGGCTGGATTAAGTTCATTGAGCATTTCTATCCGGAACATCTTGATTATTTATCAAGTTGTAAATCTCCTCAACAAATGTTTGGTTCTGTCATTAAAACATTCTATGCTCAGGAAAAGAATATTGACCCCAGCAAGATTGTTACTGTTGCTCTTATGCCTTGCTCTGCAAAGAAATTTGAGTGCAACCGTCCCGAGATGACTGACTCTGGCTTCAAAGATGTTGATTATGGACTTACAACCCGCGAAATGGCTCAGATGATTAGAGAAGCTGGCTTGAACCTACCAGAGTTGCAAAACAGTGGATTTGATGAACCATTTGGAGATACCGGCTCAGGCCTTATTTTCGGTGCAACTGGCGGCGTTATGGAATCTGCCCTTAGAACTGCTTATGAGCTTGTTACTGGCAGACCTGTTCCTTTCGATAACTTACAAATTATTCCCTGCCGTGGATTTGAAGGCGTCAAAGAAGCGAGCGTTTTACTTGAAAATGTAAAACCAGAATGGAGTTTCCTTGAAGGAGTAAATCTTAAATTTATGATTGCCCACGGAACTGCAAATGCTAAGAAAGTTATGGACGCTCTCGTTCGCGGTGAATTGAATGATGTTCATTTCGTTGAAATTATGGCATGCCCCGGTGGCTGTATCGGTGGTGGAGGACAACCAATCCCAACAAGTCCGGAAATTCGCCAAAAGCGTGCTGAACTCATTTATAAAGAAGCGGAAGATTTGGAAATTAACAAATCGTTCGAAAACCCAACTATTAAATATATTTATGAGAAATTCCTAACAGATGGTCCTTGCGGACACAAATCTCATGAACTTTTACATACTCATTATGTAAAACGCGGAAAGTATATTGATTAATTTTAATAAAAGCCATTCTTATTAATTAGAATGGCAATTATTTCGATGGCTGAATGCTGCTATAGCATATCAGCCATTTTTTATGTATATATTTTATTGCATTCATAAAACAATTAATGCCAAACAGACAAGAATTAATTCAAAATAATAGTGTCATTACGATACGAAGAGAGGAAACTCAAGTATTTTGATAACAAAGAATTATGAGATTCATCGCTGCTCTCGGAATGAATCACTTCGGGTTTTTTTGCACTTAATAATATGTAAAGCAAATACTTATAAAAGTCATAGGATAAACAAGTTGATAGCATGACTTTTATTAATTTACCTTTTTCTCCTTCCCAAGTTGAACTTGGGAAGATGTATTTTCTACTATTAAAAATTCCAAGCCATACTATCAACTTGTTGATATTATGGCTTATTTCTTAACTACTCCTAAGTTTGCCAATAACATAGCTACTTTTAGGAAAGTGAACGATATAAAAAAAGCCATACGACCAACAAATTGGCAGTATGGCTACAAGAATTTAGAATGGAATTTATATTACTTTATTACAACAAAACTAATTATTTGATTGATATCAAATCCTTTAACCCTGCAAAAGTAAAGTCCATTATTTAAATTACTTACATTATATTTTAAATGATGTCTTCCTTTTTCCAAGTAATCAGAATAAAGATTTAGCAATTCCAGACCTAATATATCGACAATTTGTATGCTTAAAAAAGTGTTAGAACTGATTGAAATATCAAGGTTAATTTCGTTAGCAGCTGGTACTGGAAATAATTTTGCTTGAGATGTATTTTCATTGCTTTCTTTAACTCCAACATTTTCATATATCCAGCGATATGTCAAACCAGCTGGTGGAAATAGAGCGTTAGTTATTATGCTTTTATCTGAAGCAAATAAACCTTTTTCAGAAGAGTTCCAACTATTTCCAGTGCCTACTTTCCTGTTATTAAAATCAAAATTATCAGTTCCTCTAATACCAACTTCAGTATTTAATTCAATAATTGAGCTATTTATATTACAAAGTCCATATACGAAATTAAATGAATTATCATTTTCATATAACTTTAATTGATATGAAAATGTACCGACAATGCTATCGAAAGGAAATTTATAGCATAAATTAGACCATTGAATTGTAAAAACTCTAAAAGGAGTTTCTCCTTCAATTAATCCTTCTATTTTGGTTTTTAATGTTGTATCACCAAACATATTTGTTGCCGCTTCTAAGTATTCACTAAGAGGAGATATTACACCATCTGCCATTCCAAAGTTTGATATTGGATTGTAGTTTTTTAATTCTGTTTCTCCAAAAGATATAAAGCCGTAATGAATGTTTATTGAGTTAAAGAAGTTATTGCCAAATCGAAAATTAAAAGGCAATTCTAATCTATTTATAGTTTTACATAAAGCACCGGAATCAATTAAAATGGCTAAACTACTAATATCTTTGTATTCACTTTGATATGATTGAAAAGAATATTTATTTGTGAAAACTGGCTGAACTTTATTTCTAACTGAAAAGACAACTGGTTTTCCAGAGTAAAAATTAAAAGAATTTATGTTTTCAACAGGGCTTTTATTTGGAACTATATCATTTGTTAAATAATCAGATAACTCTAAAATGTATTCTTTATTTTTAATATCATCAACTAAAAAAAAACCTAAACTATCAGTATAAATCTCCTTTATTAGAGTGCTATCTAAATTATCTTTAAGCAATAACTTTGCAGAAGTAAATGGCTGGTAGTAAAAAAAAATTTTTCTAAACTGAACATATCCCCAAAACATTGCTTCATTTGAATATTCACTCTTGAAATTAATTGAATCAATATTAGAATTAGTAATAGAAAGCTTTTGATAGGGTGGATAAAATTTATAATTTTTTGCTAAAGGAAGTATAATATATTGCCCCTGAATTGATTTAAATGAATAATTTTCAGTTTTGCTGCTTATGGAAAATATTGGATAACTTTTAGATGAATCTATTTTTACAAATAAATATTTAATAGAATCAGCTTTTGGTAATTGGTTAAAGGTCGTTTTTCCACTTAATTTAAATGTTTTATCAATATTGAAATCTTTTTGAGTATTTTCATTAGGAATAATAACAGCGCCAGCTTCAGCCAAATCAGAAAAAGGAAGAAAAGTATAACCTTCAGGAAGTTTTAAATTATAATACCCAGTAGAAAGTAAATTAAATGAATAGTAACCTGTGCTATCTGTTGTAGAAGTAGTGTTTCCACCCGGTAATACCGACCCCCTCCAAATGTCAATATTAAGAGGTTCAATTGTAAGAGTAATATTTGGTAAAGGATTGCCGTTATTGTAGATTTTACCGGACAAAGTAAATATTTTTTCTACATCTTTAGGATTCCCAACGCATTGACTTCTTTCAAGAAATGCTCTGATTACATTTTTGCATAATGGGTGAAATTCTAAAATTTTTCCTGCTTCAGAAAAATTACAATAGCTCATTATCGTACCTATTGCTGGTCTTATTTCAGTAAAGCAGAATCCACTTTCTGCTCCAGTGCAACTGTCAATAGCACCTAAGGGCCATAAGCAACTGTGAGTATGAGCAGAGCCACACAAATGCCCTAATTCGTGAGCAATTACAAATACATCATAAGAATAAGAAGGTAAATTTTTAAAAGTACCATTTATATTTGCAAAAGTATATGAATTTTTTTCTAAACATATTCCTCCGATAGTATAAGAAATTCCTCCTAAGTTGCCTTTCCGGGTTGTAAGAAAAACCACAGCATCTCTTTCAACATCTTGAATATTTTCTTCCCAGTATTCCTGAAGCTCATTTAACAATATGCGGGAATCGTTTGCATCGTCTGAATAAGGGTCTTCGGAGTTTGTCCATATATTTATATGTTTTATTGAAAAAAAAGCATTTATATCTTTTTCATATACCATACTTGTTTGCGAAAGTAAAGAAGTAATATAAGCAATTTCAGCATTTTTATCTTTATTGAAAAACTCATAAGTTTGAAAGTCTGTTTCAACCGCAAGTTCAATTTCTAATGGAATATCATTTAACAATTTGTCTGATTTTTTTTCTTTAAAAGAAGATTCTATCATTATTTGATGTGCCAATTGACTTATATCCGAATCAGAATTCCCACAAATTAATTCAGGAGGATTGATTACTTTCTTATCATTGTAGATTACTGCTATTGTGGGATTTTGTCGATAGTTGCCTATTATCCAGTTGTCTTTAAAGTCAGTGATTATGCCGCTAATGAGATTATGGCTAAAAGTAATATTAACTTTCAAGTTTGGATTGTTTTCGATGAAACCTCGGTAGTTTACAATATTTTCCCTAAAATCAAATTCTTCATTCTGTTTATTATTTATAAGTATCTTAGCATTAGGAGAAAATATTTCATACTTTTTTAGGTTTACTTTCCATAATTCATTTTTAGAAATCTTTATTTCGAAACAAAAAGTAGTTGGCTGTTTAGCAATTAATTCATCAATGAGGTTATTATTTAAATTAAATAAAATTGGAGTTTCAGAACAATCATTTTTCTGGAATTGAAGTAAGTAATTATCATTTTCAAAAGGAATTAAAAAGTCAAATTGTTCAGCAAAAACAGAATTTGAAAGAACAAAAATTAACAAGAGTATAAGAAATTTTACTATTTTCATTTTATATTTCACTTATCGAATAATTTTTTCATTTCTTTATTATTGAAAGCTAAATAAAGGTCTTCCTTTAGGGTTGCAAATGTCCGAAACTGCCAGTCATACTATCAACAAGTTGATAGCATGACAATAAACTTTTTTCTTACTCAAAGTTACTTTGACTTAGTATAAACTTAAAAGCCAGATGTCCTACATCTCCGAGATGTAGGACATCATAAATATCACACAAATTCTTTAACAACAACGGTTTGTGAGATTTCTCACTTCGTATCGGAATGACAAGACAAATTGTCAATTATCAATTGTCAATTGTCAATTATCAATTATCAATTGTCAATTATCAATTATCAATTATCTGACTACATTAAATTTATTGATACTTCTGTTTATTCCATTATCAATAATTATAAAATAAACTCCCTGAGAAATATTATTAAGTCCAATATTGATTTCATTAGTTCCGGAAGTTACATTGATAGTAGAATCGAAATAAACTGTTCCGTTTTGACCGATAACAGAAATATTAGCAGTTTTGTCTGCTGAAGAATAATATCTGACGAAAACGTTATCCTGAGCAGGATTTGGATATACTAAACCTGCTTCCGTTCCATTATTATCATCAACAGAAGAAACAGCATTAATAACAATTGTTCCATTATCAATTGTTTTATTGTCTTCGTCAATATTGATTTCCTGTATATAAGGAGTAAAACCGACTTTTGCTGCAACAAAGCTATATTGACCTGTAGTTAATTCTGAAAAGTCATAGCCACCATTTTTAGGAGTAACAATATAATCAACAATATTATTTTCATTATCTACGATATATACAAAAGCACCGGCAATTGGGTCTTCTCCCTGTGGGAACTCATTATTCTTAACCTGAATACCACCTCCACCTTTGTGCCCGTGTATGAAACCTTTAAAGTGGCATCTTCCAAATCTTCTGTGGATATCTCTTAATTTAATAATAATGCTGTCTAATCCTGTAGTTTCTTCGATTCCTAAAACAGTAGCTTCGAGCCAGTTGAAAACAGCAAAGTCGTTTTCTAAATAGAAACCGGGTGCTAATTCTCTTAAATAAGGAACGGCGGCAATAACATAATTGCCCGGTATAAGATTTGTTATTGTATAGCTTCCGTCCGGATTAATTTGTGCAGTATTTCCAAGGAACAAATATTCTTCGTTCCAAGGACCTGATTCAATTAAATATGCGATTACGAAGCCGTCAGTAATAGGTCCTTCATCTTTATTAATCACAGTTCCTGAAATTGAATTTGCATAGCTAATCTGCTCGGCAAGATTGAAATTAATTGCAGTTAAATCTTCAGTAAGAACTAATTCTTCGGCTGTTGTAACATCTGTTGCCAAATTATAGTATTGTGGCATTAATTGCGGGATTGTAATACCATTAATTAAAGTGTCATTCGGGGTGCGGCAGTAAGAAATGTAAGTAAATTGGTTCGATAAATTGATTGAATACTCGCCTGTTTGAGGATTAGTTGTAGTGCGGAAAATTTGCATTCTTTCGCTGTTAAATTTTTTTCCAAAGAATTCAACGATTGCAAAAGGAACGGGAGAATTGTCTAATGCTCTTGTTACAATACCACTTACCGTATAATGTTCTGGCTGAGGAACCGTTTCGACTTGAGCATTAATTGTAACGGTATCGCCACATGCTAAATTAATAGCAGTAGCTCCTTCGAAGTTTTCGCTATCCTGCCACCATTCTTCAACAACTCTATCTCCAGAAAATTTTAAATAATATGTTCCCTCATCAAGAGTAAAGAAGAATAATCCATTTTCAAGTTGCTGTTTTTGTTTTTGAACTGGCTCTCCTTCAACTATCTGATATACAAGAACCTTTCCGGCAACTAATTCATTGTCTTGATTCAACACAGTGCCAACAATAATTGGGCTAATAGCACAATTACTAACTCTAAGAGCGAATGCCTGTTTCTTTGTAATGTTTTCATTTCCAAATTTATAAGCAACTATTCTAACTTCATAAATACCTGCTTCAGTTGGAGTCCAGCTAATTAATCCGGTTTCTTCATTTATAGTCATTCCATCGGGCGGGTCAATCAAATAATATCGAACTTCACTGCTATCGCTTGCAACAGCGACTGCCTGATATGTATATTCTGTATTAATAACCGTCTGTTCAATTGGTTCGCTAATAAAAGTTATATAAACAGGAGCTTCTTTTTTCTGAACGACAGCATCAATTGTAATAGCATCGCCACAATTTACAATTAATGTATCTGCATCGGCTTTTTCAGCAGCATCTTGCCACCATTCAGGATAAAAATCGCCTTCACCAAATCTCACTAAATATGAACCTTGGTCAAGTTCTACTAAAAATTCGCCATTTTCAATATTTGCTAAAATTTGCTTTGTCTTCGGGTTCTCGCCTAATTTAAATATAATCACCATTCCTCTTTGAACGGGATTATTATCTTCATATAAAACAGTTCCACTTAAAACGGCTGGCACTTCGCAAAATCTTACTAAAATTGTTAAGCGTAAAATCATAAAAACTTGTGGATACTCAAACAAATATGCTTTTAATGCAGTTTCGTAAAAACCTGCTTCCGAAGGAGTCCAGGTAATCAACCCAGTGTCGTTTACTGTCATTCCGTCCGGAGCTTCCGTTAAAGTGTATGCAATTTCAGCACCATTTGAAGCAGTAGCATGTCCGTTATAGTGGAATTCAACTCCAACAGCAGCTGAATTGAGCGGCTCATTACTGAATGTAATTTCTACAACAGGTGGAGGATTATAAAGTTCGATTACTGCTATATTGGAACGACTGCTCAGTTCATTTTCAGAAACAGATTTCAAAAAGAAAGTATATGTTCCCTGTTCTAAGTTGGCAGTATAAATAAAGAAATAAGACCTTCCTTGACCTTCATAAACAGAATCTATAGGTATGAAGTAAGCTAATTCAAATTCACTTGTGTCTTCAGTAACTCCTTCTGCCATGTAAAGATTGAAACCTGTTATGTTTTCAATGCTTTCCATTTTCCAAAGAAAATGTATTGTTGCAATACCTTCATTTAATTCGCCTTCTCCACGAAACTGGGTAGGCGGATTGATTGCAAACAACACATTCGGCAATAATGTTGCTATCAGAAAAGCAAGCATTAAACGAATTGAAGTAATTTTCTTAAACATAATAACCTCGAAAGATAATTAAAAATATGCTAATTTTCTTATAGAAACATTGAAGGTTTAATTTTGTTACAGGAATTTTTTCTTATTTTGACTTTTCAGCTAAATCTCGCAATTTATTAACATTTGCCATAAGCATTTTTGCCATAATTGACATTTTAATATTAGAAACAACGGCATCAAGAGTTTTAAAATATTTGTCCCAAGGGTCAATAAATGCTTTATACAAATCATAAATCTCTTTTGTGGCTGGTGTTATATGAAGTAAGTTCTCTTTCTTTTTATCTCTTTTAAGAATAACATCTGGATACAATTGGCGGGCTTCTTTGACTTGTTCCTGCACTTCCTGAGAAAATGCTTCCATTAACATTAACGACCTATCAACTAAAACATATTCTTTAAAAGGATTCTTTTCTAAAACATAATCTGTTGAATAAAGTGAGTTAAAAATATGTATATTCAAAGTTTTTCTTATATTTATACTTTTATTTGCAACAGAAGATTTGTTTACTCCGAAATATTTACATAAATCGTCAAAAGAAATATATGGCTTAAACTCTTTGTCAAATAGATAATTAACTGCTCCAATCGCACTGACAATTCCGGCAGCCCAAATATTCTGATTCCCTCTTTCTAAGTTGAAATCATTGTCCATATACAATTCATTTAGTAATTCCCTGCACAATTTGTAATACTCTTTATTTAGTTTTTTCTTGCAAAAATGCTTAATAGATTCAAGCATTTGCTCAACTTTTTCAGGATAAAAATCAAATTCTTTTCCCATAATATTTTTGTTTTAATTATCGATTAAATAACTACTTATACTGAACTGACATCAAGAATAGCATAATAATCTGACATTTTGCCCCATGATAAAGTAAGACCTTTATTTATATGGAGATGACAAAATTTTACCGTGTCGTTCTGAGCGCAGCGAAGAATCTCACAAATCATTGATAACACAGAGCTTGAGAATCTTCCCTACGTTGCCAATGACATCTTTACGTTTAACCACCAAAACTTTACGAAAGTTAAAAAACTTTCACAAAGTAAGAAGAACTAAATACTTTCGCAAAGTTTGGGAAATTTACGAAAATTTGAAACACATTCTTCACCTTCCCAAGTTGAACTTGGAAAGGAAATAAACTTGTTGATGGTATAGCTTGCTTATAATAACTTTAATTTCTAATAAGTAAATATCTGAGTATATAAATGCTCCAGTAAGTAAATTTTCAAAAGAAAAATTATTTTTTTGGTGTTATATCGAAAATTTCACTTAAACTTGTACGTTTTGCTTTAACCTTAATTCCACCAACACATTTATTAAATTTCCTTAAAACTTCTTTTGCTTCTTCTCTGCATCCTCTTTCAGTAGAACCATATCTTATTTGATAACCAATTTTTTCGCAATCATCATTAAACATTGGAGTTAAAACAATTTGTTGATTTTCAACGCTATCGGCTACCTCAATCTTTGGTAAATAATTAGGTTCATGCCATGTAAATACCTGACATTTCTTTTCAAAATATACAATAGCATCACTAACATTTACAGTTTGCATTTTAACTGTATTATTGCTTTCATCGGTAGCAATTACAAAAGTTACTTTACTAAAATCAACATTATCAACAGAAATATTGACCTTTTGACCTTTTTTAAAAACGAATTGCTGCCCGGAACCTGTAAAAGCAAACGAAGGAGAGAGTTGATTATTCGATTCAGAATTATTACTTTCACCAGCGACAGCAGTTATTTCACCGTTATCCTCTACTTTGATTCCAGCTGTTCCTGTTATCCTATTATCCAAAGATGAGCAAGAAAATAATAAAAAACTTAGTATTATCAGATTTAAACAGATTGAAAATAATTTTTTCATAACGTTTTCTTAATAACTGAAACATTACTCATAGAAGTATCAGACATATTGATTAAAAATTGATTTGTTGTATTTGTTATTTTTTTATTAGATAAAAAGTAAACTATTGTATCAACTTTTTCACGTATTATATTAATTTCTTCTTTTTTTAAAATTGAACCTTTATATATGTTGTCTTGTTCAGTATGTGGCATATTACCAATCATCAATAAATTGCACTTTTTAAATTGTTGCTTGCATTTATTCAAAGCTACTTTAAAAATATATGAAATATCTTTCCAATCTGTTTTAACTGGTATCGATAAAATATTTATTAAGCTATCTTTTTGTTGGATATTTGAAGTATCTAATGTTATGGTATCAGTTGAGTTTTCTGAAATAATACTTATTTTCAAATCCTTTTGCATGCTGTCCAAGATAAAATTAGCAATTCTAATATTCTTTTCTTTATCTAATTGCTCAAATTTTAGAATATATAAATATGAATAATCAGTTATTTGTGGTGGTGTAGGATGTTGAGTTGGTCCGCCTTTACTGATAAAATAAATTGTTACAAGTGTTATAAACAAAATTAATAATACAATAATTGTTATATTTCTTATAAGTAGCTTTTTTTTATAATTTTTATAAAAATCATCCACTGGTTTTTCTTTGAATTTTTCCCGTAATAAATCAGCGATAGGGTCATCTTTATAGCTTTTATAAAGCATTTGAAGATGTTTGCCGAATTCTTCATTTTCAGGGACTATTTGGTAGTCGTTGTTATTCATCTATTTAAAAATTTAAAATGCTTTCTAATTTTATTAATTCCGTTATTAAAATGGTTATGAACTGTTCCTAAGGCAATTCCTAATTCATCAGCAATATCTTGGTATATCATTTCATCTATGATTCTCATTTTATATACTAACTTTTCAATGTCTGTTAAATTTTGAAAAACTATTCTATTTAGCTCATCAACCGTTTCTCTTATCATTAATTGATTTTCTAAAGTCGTTCCGTCTTTTATTCTTTGTATTGCTAATTTGTTTTTTTTAGTATTAATTGATTCATTTCCATTTTCATTTTTGTTTTTTTCAAAATAATTATATCCTGAATTTATCATAACTGTAGAAAGCCAGTTAAATACTTTTGAACTTTTTTCTTTTTTAAAAGTATTTCGTTTCTTTACAATGTTGTACCAACCTTCCTGATAAGCGTCTTCAATATCATTTTTTGAGTATGGTGGTATAAATCTTTTATACTTATTAAACAGTACACTCCATAGTTGTTTAGAAACACAACTATAAAATTCATCGAATTCTCTCCTGAATTTTGAGTTTAACTCTTCTTCTCTTGCCTGTGAAATTACAAAAAAAAGTTCATTTTCTCTTTCAGCATTGCAATATAAAATTATAAACGGAATCAAGTCTGCTTTCCTTATTCTTTTATTTTATACAAATTTAAAAATATTTTACAAAAAAAGAAAATAAAAATGAAAAAATGAAAATATCTTTTGTATAGATAATTAAAGAGAAGAAAATAAAAAAAAGTGAAAATAAAAATGAAAAAATGAAAATATCTTTTGTATAGATAATTAAAGAGAAGA
>DAIOVK010000003.1:14876-21923 GCA_036759045.1 Kapaibacterium sp. (SeqCode)
AAAAATTAAAAGTTCACAATAAAATTTAATTAATATTTAATAAACTTTTTTAAAAGGGTGATATAATGGAACACGAAAATCAAGTTCAGCAAGAAAATTCTATCAGAATTAAATCAGGTAGAATAGTATTAAGAAGCCAATTAGGCGAAAATGAAACTAATTCTTTTTCTGGCTATATCAGAAAAATTGAGTTATTCGACGGCAAAATCAATTATAACGGTGAAGAAGTAAAAACAAAACAATGGAAAGTATATTTTGAATCAAATGAAATGTTCGTTTGGTCTGTTGATTACAATTCAGATTTATTCTTTAATTTTATTAATTCAATCCATAATGTAAATGATTTCAATAATTTATTAGAACTTGAACCATATTTCCATATAAACAGAAATGGGTTAAATGTTTTGATTGATGGTAATAGATTAAGATTTCATTATAATTCGGAATCAATTCCAGATGTTGAGCCACTTTATATTGATGAGCATCCATTGGTCAATGAAAATGGTTTTCAGGTCTATGATTATTCAAAAAGGAGTGAATTCGCTGTGAAAATGGTTGAAGATATAATGTTGAAATTAACTGGTTGTAATTTTTTTGAAAGAGTTAACGGGAAATCAAATGCAGTTATTGCTTTAGAAACTTTTGAAAATGATTTATTTTTTGAAGATGAAAATTTTAATTAGTTAAATGAAGAAAGTAAATAAAAAATAAAAGCTGCAAAAATTGCAGCTTTTATTACCAATCTAAAATTTTAAAAAAAGTATAATTTAAAATAAGAAGTTGTATATAATGAATTTATTTCAAAAATATTAAGAATAAAATAAGATAAAAATTCTTTAAAAAAAATTTAGGAAAAATAAAATGGGTCTCAATAATAATCAAATTCAGTCAAAAACTTACATAAAAATAAAAGCTGGTAAGTTTATTACAAAAAGTTATAATCAAGAAATAGAATATAACTCTTTTTCTGGTTTCCTCAGAAAAATTGAGTTATTCGACGGTACAATCAATTTTAATAATAATGATGTAAAAGTAAAAATATGGAATGTTTATTTTGAAGATAATGGAACATATATATGGTCTGTTGATTACAATTCGCACTTATTTTTGGATTTTTTGAATTCAATCTATGATATTTCTGATTTTAGTGAAGCAATTGAAATTCAACCTTTTTTTCATAATAACAGAAACAAGATTAACGTATTTTATAAAAATAACAGATTAAAATGGCATTACAACTATGATGATTTGCCAAAAATCGAACCAGTTATTGTTGACGGAACACCAATAATTAATCAGAATGGCTTCCAGGTTTTTGATTATACTAAAAGGTCTGCTTTTGTTGAGAAAATGGTAGAGGAAATATTACAAAAAATTCCAAAGAACGATAGTTTAGCTACTATAAAAAATAACTATATTGATAATTCAGACATTTCATTCAATCCTGATGATTTTAATGAAGTTGAATCAGAAGAAGATAAAATACCTTTTTAGTTTTTTAAAATAAAAAGTCATCGTATGACTTAAAGTCATACGATGACTAAACAATTCATTTCTCTAACAGTAAATGTCTTGGATTATATACTCTTCAGAACGTCAACTAGTACGAAATATAGCTTTAAACCTCAAATTCTGTGTTACAATTAGGGCATTTTAAGTATTTTTCCAACTCGCCATCTTTTTTTCGGAATTTCGCTTCGATATAGTAATGATGGCAATTAGGACATTCCTTATTGATTGGCTCATAGTTAGTTAAATAGTCGCATTTTGGATAATTTGAGCAACCCCAAAATTTCTTCTTGGATTTTGGGCTATAGCGTTCATTCAAATGTCCTTCCTTGCACTTTGGACATTTAACATTGCTCGAAATCTGCTTAATTCCTTTGCATTTAGGATAATCAATGCAGCCGTAGAATTTTCCAAATTTGCTATCGCGAATGACCATTGGTTTTCCACAAATATCGCAGGTAATTCCTTCGGCAATTTCCGGTTCTTTCTTTTCTTCCTGACCATTTTTTGGCAATGGCTTTGTATTCGTGCAATCCGGGTAACGTGAGCATCCAAGAAAACGTCCTCTTTTGCTTACTTTAATAACCATTGCGGCGCCGCATTTGTCGCAAACTATTTCCGGAATATCATTTTTTCCTTCGGCTTTATCTAATGATTCTTTAAAAGGTCCGTAAAAATCCTTGACAACTTTAAGGTAGCTGCTATTTCCTTCGGCAATAGTATCTAATTTTGTTTCCATTTCAGCCGTAAAATCAACATTGAAAAGCTCTGGGAAATATTTGATTAAAACATCAACAACCCCAACACCTAATTCAGTTGGGAAAAATGCCTTGCTTTCCAAATAAACATATTTTCTATCAATCAAGGTGCTGATAATTGTAGCGTATGTGCTAGGGCGCCCAATACCCAACTCGTCAAGCTCTTTGACAATACTTGCTTCGTTAAAGCGTGGTTTTGGTTTTGTCTGATGCTTTTGGTATTTTACTTCATCTAAATCCATCGGAGCTTTTTCTTTTATGTCTGCCGGAAGGATTCCGTTTTCATCTTTCTCTGCTTGAACGTCTTCTTTCAAATCGGCATATACAATTAGAAAACCTTGAAATTTAACGATTGAGCCGGTTGCTCTGAATAAGAAATTATTGCTTGAAATATTTACAGTTGTTTGGTCTAAAAGTGCTGGCGCCATTTGTGAGGCAAGGAAGCGGTTGTAAATCAGTTCGTAAAGTTTAGCAGCATCTTTATCCAAATACTTCTTCATCTCTTTTGGAGTATATTCAACAGAAGTAGGACGAACGGCTTCGTGGGCATCTTGCACGTTAGAGGATTTTGAAGAATATACTGGAGACTTTGCAGGAAGGTATTCTTTGCCGTAAGCAGTTTGAATAAACTCTCTTGCACTGCTTTGGGCATCAGGAGATATACGCACTGAATCCGTTCTCATATAAGTAATCAAACCAACTGAACCTTCATCGCCAATATTAACTCCTTCGTAAAGCGATTGAGCAAGCGACATTGTCTTTTTGTTTGGAAAGCCAAGACGCTTTGCTGCCTCCTGTTGCAAACTGCTTGTTGTAAAAGGAGCAAGTGGGTTACGTTTGATTTGCTTCTTTTGAATTGATTCAATAGAGTATTTTTCTTTCTGTATCCTTTCGATTAAATCTTTTGCCTGCCCTTCATTTCTTATGAAATTCAAGCCGGCAAGTTTTTTTTCGATTTGCTTTTGCGCAGCATCGCTTGTAGCACTGGCAGAACCTTCGGGATTTTTTATAGAATTGCCATCAAAACTGACTAACTTTGCATTTATAACCGATTTTTTTTCAGTAAGGAAAGTACCAAGAACAGACCAATACTCAATGGGAACGAAAGATTGAATTTCGCTTTCTCGTTCGCAAATCAGACGCAGCGCAACTGACTGGACGCGTCCTGCTGAAAGGGCTTCGCTTGTTTTGTCAAGCATCGCCTTTGAAACAAATGGGGAAACCTGAAATCCGATTAACCTGTCTAAAACGCGTCTTGCCTGCTGTGCCTGAAAAAGATTGTTGTCTATATCGCGTAAACTCTTCAGCCCGTTGTTAATTCCATTTTTAGTAATTTCATTAAAAATAAGTCGTTTTATATTTGAATTTTTTGGTCTTACTTCCTGAGCGATATGCCATGCAATTGCTTCACCTTCGCGGTCAGGGTCGGTTGCGATTAGCACTTCTTCTGCGCTTTCAGCTTGGGTTTTCAATCGCTTAACTATTTCTGCTTTCCCGCGAATTACCTGATACTTCGGTTCAAAATCCTTGTTTATATCAACGCCAAGTCCGAATTTTACCAAATCTTTTATATGCCCAACAGATGCTTCTACAATGTAGTCTTTTCCAAGATATTTATTGATTGTTTTTGCTTTTGATGGTGATTCTACTACAACTAATTTCTTTTTTGCCATTTTTATATAATATTTTGTAGATAAATTGTTAAATTTAAATTTTACACTATTTTGAAAAATGTAACGTTAAAACTTTTAAAAATAACATTTTTTTTTTGAAATTATTTCATTTTTTCTTTTACAAATCAAAGGAGTTATTATGGGATTATTAGTAGGTCAAAACGCACCTCAATTCAAAGGGACAGCACTTCTCGGAGGAGATGCAACTTCCTTTTCACCAGCAAATGCATTCAAAGAAATTTCATTAGACGATTATAAAGGCAAATGGGTAGTTCTTTTCTTTTATCCTCTTGATTTTACTTTCGTTTGCCCAACCGAAATAGAAGAATTCGGAAAAAATTACGAAGAATTCAAAAAGTTAAATTGTGAAGTAATTGCCTGCTCAACTGACAGCCAATTTTCTCATCTTGCATGGAGAAGCAGCCACCCCGGTCTAAGGAAACTACCTTATCCAATGCTTGCCGACTTTACCCGCGAGACCTCAAAAGCTTATGAAATTTTAAAAGAAGAAACCGGGTATGCTCTCAGAGGCCTTTACATTATCGACCCAAATGGAATTTTACAATATACTGTTATTCACCCTGAAGCAGTTGGTAGAAATTCAAAGGAAGTATTGAGAGTGCTTCAGGCATTGCAAACAGGAAAGCAAACTCCTTGCAACTGGGAAGCAGGAAGCGATACATTGAACTAATAAAAATACCTTTCAGCCAATCATTTACTGGCTGAAAAAATAATTATTGTTTACTTTATAAATAATATATGCCTACTGTTTTAAGAATAGGAAATTTTAGGTTTCATTTTTATTCAGATGAGTATAATGAACCACCGCATGTTCATATAGCAACTTCTGATGGAGAATGTAAATTCTGGCTTGAACCAATTACTCTCGCAAAAAATATTGGTTTAAAAGGGCACGTTATAAGAGAAATTGAAAAATTAGTATTTCAATATTCAGAATTTTTAAAGGATAAATATTATGAATTCCATAGTAATAGATAGAGTTATGACATCTGAACCTACTGCAATCAATGCGTGGGTTAAAAATCGAATGGTGTACATCGAATTAACAGATTTTAGGATAATTGCTTTTCCTGCTGACAGATTCCGGTTATTAAAGGATGCTACTGATGACCAGCTTCAAAAAGTTGAACTGCGCCTTAATGGATTAGCTTTAAGATGGGAGGAACTAGACGAAGACATTACTGTAAAAGGAATTATAGAAGGAAGATTTCAATTATACTAATAGGGATCTCTAAAAATAGTCATCAAGAATCCAGAATCGAAGCAATTTCTTTATGAAAATGGAGATAGTATAAATATTAATCCCAAAATGTCAACAAGTAGTTCATAATAAAAGTGTCATTCCGAACCCCCAGATAAAGCAAATGCTTTATTTAAATGGAGATGATATCACTAAAAGTGTCATTCTGACGAATGTCAGAATCCATCTTAAAAAATAGTTTTTATTGGTCATTAGTCATTTGTTATTAGTCATTAGTATTTTTACTAATAACTAATAACTAATGGCCAATGACTAATGACTAAAAAGCAAGATGAATTCTGGCATAAGCCAGAATGACTAGTAAAGATGTCATTGGTAACGAAGTCTGGAATCTCAATTATCTTGATAACAAGGAATTATGAGATTCCTCTCTGCGCTCGGAATGAACCACTTTTACGCTTTTAGCACGTAACTATATGTATAACAAATGATTATAATGTTTTTATATATTGACTGAAGTCATCGGACATCTGGCAGATGTCCGATGACTAAAAAGTTCATTTTCTCAAAAGTAAACGTCTTTGTTTACATTAGCATCAGATCGGCAGATTATATTTATATTGGTTTTGTTTAAAACAGAAGCATCTTCCCCGGCTCAGTTATCTCGAATCTTTGTTGTTTGCCAATTTCAATTTCCTGAGGAAGATAAGTGATTCTACAGGATTTTAAGTCATCACCGTTTGAAAAGAAAATATAGGTTTCATGACCTATATATTCTTTATTTTTTACTTTAGCAGTAAAAGTGTATTCAGAATTATAGTTATCGTCTACTGGCTTAATATTTTCCGGTCTAATTGCTAATATGCTGATATTATTAGGATTATCAAATCGCTTTACTGAGCTTTCGGGAAGTGGAAATTTATTTTTATTTTTATCAATAAAAAAATACTTTTTGTCCAATTCGATTTTCCCATCGAAAAGATTAATTTGAGGAGTACCGATAAAAGTAGCGACAAAAACATTATTAGGTTTGTTGTATAGTTCGGCTGGACTCCCGATTTGGCTTGCAATTCCATCATTAAGCAACACAATTTTATCAGCCATAGTCATTGCTTCTACTTGGTCGTGAGTAACGTAAATTGCTGTAATACCTAATTCTTTTTGCAAATTAGTAATTTCAGTTCTCATCTGAACACGTAATTTAGCATCTAAATTTGAAAGTGGCTCATCAAAAAGGAAACACTTCGGTTTTCGGATAATAGCTCTACCGAGTGCAACCCGCTGACGCTGACCGCCTGAAATCTGTTTGGGTTTTAAATTCAAAAGTTCAGTTATTTGAAGTATTTCTGCAATTTCCTGAACACGTTTTTTTATGTTATCTTTTTTTTCTTTTCTGATAGAAAGCGGAAAAGCTATATTTTGAAAAACAGTAAGATGAGGATAAAGAGCATAGTTTTGAAAAACCATTCCAACATCACGTAACTTAGGTTCTACTTCGTTAATTTTCATACTGTCGAAATAAATTTCACCTTCGCTAATATCTTCTAAACCTGCAATCATACGAAGAACTGTTGTTTTTCCACATCCGGAAGGGCCAACAAGAACGACAAATTCCCCTTCATTTGCTTCAAAACTTAGGTTACTGACTGCTAATTTATTGTTTTGATATGTTTTTGTAACGTTTTTTAATGTAATTTTAGTCATAATCAAATTCTATATTCCAATCCATAATAATTACAAATTTAATTAAATTGTGTAAATTCTATAGTGTTAAGATTGCCATTCTGACGAATGTCAGAATCCACTTATTACTGTTCAACGCTATTCAATTTTAGCTATTTCAATGAAGCATTTGGGCTTGCCCAAATGTAACTAACAAGTGAGC
>DAIOVK010000004.1:0-21293 GCA_036759045.1 Kapaibacterium sp. (SeqCode)
AGTGAAGAATCTCAAAACACGTGCTATCATTGACTTGTGAGATTCCTCACTTCGTTTTGGAATGACTTTTTTATTTTATTCTACTTGTTTTTAGTTCGGTATTAATATACTTTATTACTAATTAATTCCAAACGAGATAAGAACATAAGCAGACATCACACGATAAAAATATTTAATCCCAAACGAAATAAATTATAATATAATTATTTTACTCATTGAAAAGAGAGATAACCCAAAAATATAAAAATAATAACGGTATAAAGTTGTATAGTGGAATAGAAATAATAAATTTGTTTTTAATACTATGTTTTAAAGATTTGCTTTATTTTAGTATTGAGTATATTAAGTGAAAATTATTGCAAAATATAAAGCATATTTTATTTCAATTTGGCTGATAACCATAATACTTGCGGTTTATTTGGGTTATGATTATTCAATACAAAATATAGGATATAGCCCAAAACAACCTATTACTTTTTCTCATTTGGTTCACTCTGGTAATTATGAAATGAAATGTCTTTACTGCCACTCACAGGCAGAACGAACCACTTTTGCTACAATTCCAAATACAAATTCCTGTATGATATGCCATATTGCTTTACGAAATGAAACGAATCTGATGCTGCCAGTCAATATTAGTTTTGACGACACAACTTCAATAAAGTGGAAAAGGGTTTATAAATTACCTGACTATACTCACTTTAATCATAGCAGGCATATTCGTTCAATGATTGATTGCTCTTCCTGCCATGGCGAAGTTGAAAAAATGGACACTGTCTATCAGGTGAGAAGTTTGTCAATGAAATGGTGCTTGGATTGTCATCGCACACCAGAGAAATCCATAATACCAGCTCGCAAAATATCTGGTATTTTTACAAATTACAATCAGGATTCAATTTCATTAAATATGATTCTTTCAGATTCTAATATAAATTATACTGATCCACAATATGGCAACCAGACAAGCCCGCAGCTAAACCAGTTAATTAACAATATTTCAATGCCCAAAAAAGCTGGCAAAGGCCCAGAAAACTGCTCAAGCTGTCATTATTAAAAGATTCTCTACCAGCTTCCGCCAAACTTTAATTTCAGCTCCCAGTCCTTTTGAGAGCGGTTGTAAATTGTAGAAGTGTTCGTTGATTTTGTTAATTGAATTATAATATTATTAAAAAGTTCCGGATGAAGCACAATCGGAAGCGGTAAATCAATACTGACTTCGTTGTTATTGGTTAAGTCTGCCACAGTACCACCAACACGCCAATACACATTCCCAAACAAACGACCGGTTAGCTTGATTCTCGCCTGGTCGAAAGAACCACCAGATAAATCCAGGTCTGCACTTTGAATATTCAGTGGAGTATTGGATAGTATTTCAGTAAAATATTTAGAGAATAGGGCAGAGGCACCGGAGCTGACCCCTTCAGAAATTATATTTCCCTGTCCCTGTCCGCCGGACATTAGCTCAGCTTTTGTTCTGCCTACAATTAATAAAAACAAGGCATCTTCACTTATTGTGGTGGAGTCCCCAGTAGCAGTAACATTATCAAGAATGTAATCGAACCTTAAATTTGGATAATCCTTTGTTCCAGTTAAATATAAATAAACAGTAAAATCCCGTTGGACGTTATCCAGATAGCTTTTCCCGTTATAAATAGCTTTAAGATTTAAGCCGGGATTTGCAATAGAGCCGGTAGGGAACGAAATTGTTCCGGAAATATCAAAATTCTTACTTAAAAAGGTTAGGGAAGAATTTTCCTGAATTACTATATCGTCATACAACTTTGGAGCAGTATTGGAAAGCATTTCCACGCGAAGCGGTTTGGTCTTATCTTTTACCCCGATTTCTGCAACAATTTGACCAATTCCACCGAGTTCCATCTTTAAAAACATTTTTCCAAAGAATTTTACGAATAAGTCGTAATTCATTAAAGTAACAAAATCAGTTTGCTTTTCAATATACTCTGGCTTTTTATCATCCTTTTCAAAATCAACAGAATGAATTTTCAAATTTGAACCGGCGTATTCATACCGGACATTTGCCTGCACCATCTGATTAATTTGCATTGTCGGCATAATTAAATTAGCATTTAAAATGCTTGCAAAACCTGTTAAAAAGGGTTTTAGTATTGTTCCTGAAAAACGAACAGAATCGTTTCCGGTTGAAATGTCGAAATCACCGTATAAAGTTGGCATAGTACGCATTGAGGCATTACTCAAAAGGCGAATTCCTTTGGATTTAATAACAATATCAAAATCCTTTATATTAAAATCTTTATGGTTTAAAAAGCCAGTTATTACTGCTGCTCCTGCCTGCATATCTTTGGGATTATTTCTTAAATTTATTTTATTTATATTAATACTTTTATAATCAATAGAAATTTCGCCATCGGCAGTATAAAGCATATTGTTTGGTTCTAATAAAAACACCGAAGGATTAATTCTTATATTTCCAACATAATTAAGGTCTGTGAAAGAAAAACCGGTTGCCTTAAAATTCAAATCAATTGAGCCAACTGGATTTTTTATTACTGGAATAAAACCAGAAAGCATACTCAAAGGAAAATCCTTGCTTTCTGCGGAAATATCAATTGCGTTTCTGTTGTGAAATCTTTCCTTAACATCCTTTAAAGCTATGTCTAACGGCAAAGAATGAATTGTAGCATTAAATAAATTCTTTATATTTCCATTAAAATCTTTATTTAGCTTCAGCTTACCTGTTAAAATAGCATCTTTATTTATTAATTCTGCTGTAAAAATCCCCAATGTATCTTTATTGAACAAGATATTATTTGTTCTTAAATTCAAGTAAGCAATTGGGTTATCCGCTTTGCCGTCAATTAAAACAGAAAGTTGTTCAATATTTCCATTAATCATTGAAGAAAACATTTCTTTATTATCTTGTGAAAATACTCCAATAGTGCTTAATGGAAAGTTTGTAACATCAATTTTTAAACTGTCAAGAGAATCAAACTTATATTTTCCAGAAATATTTATTCTTTCAGCATTTGTTCTTTCCAAAACAAGAGATTTTATATCTATATTGTTATTTGAATAAAAGATTTCAATTGGTTCTATATTTTTCCAAGAAAGAGTATCTAAATATTTTAAATTAAAATTATTAAAAACAATATCAAAATAATTATCAAAAAAATCGACGAAGCCGGAAGCATTAACATCAATTAGCCCATTGTAATTAGCAGTTAATTCAGTTAATAGCTTTTCGTTTTCAAAAAGAAAATAAACATTTGGATTTTTTATAACATTTTCATTAATAATGAGTTCATTTTCTTCTCTGGCGAAAAGTTCTAACTTTGAGATGTGAATGGAAGAATCTTGAATTGCCATATCAAACCCACCATCAATTCTCATATCCCAGGTAGTTATGTATAAATCTTTCGATTCAAATTTAAAATTGAAAACATCAATTGAATCAATCGTAATATTAGAGCTTGTTTCACTTACATCTAAATCAAAATCAACATTTGCTCTACACATTATACTCACATCGTCAAGGAAAGAATTTATAATAGTTAAATCTTTTATATTTGAAACAACAGAAAGCTTTGCCGGAGTGAAGTTTTCATATTTAATTAACTCTTCATTTTTTTCAATATCACTTTTATTTTCATTAAGAATTTCTAATTTTTTTAAGAAGAAATCAGCAAGATGAGTACCTTGAAGAGCAATAATTGAAATAATTGAATTAAAATTAAAATGTCCAAAGATTTTAGCATCAAAAAGATTTGAAGCTATAGAAATATTTCGGAAATCAAGCGAATCCTTTTCAAAATTCATATCAACAGAGAAAGGCATTAAAGATTTGTCATTGAATTCGCAATAGTCAATGTTAGTAGAAATATTGCCTTTAAGTTCATCAAGTGTCCAACCCGAAGCATCGACTTTTAATGAGGCATCTAAACGAGTTGGTAGCTCTTCATTACCAGAATATTTCGCAATATTAATATCATCAAATAATGTTTCTATAAAGTATTTTGGATTGTTGAAATCTTTTAAGTCGAGCCAGCCCTTAAAATTAATCAATGGCTTTTTCCTTGTATCAAATTCATCTATAATCACATCAGCACCTTGCTGGAACTCGGTGAATAATGTATCTATCATTATTAAAGAGGGTTTTTGTACTTTTAAGTTTAATAAAAGATTTTTAATTGGCAAATTGAATATTTCAGAATTATTTAGTTGCACCAATGCATTTGTTTCAAGTTTTTCTAAAATTTCGCCACTGCCTTTTAAATTTAAAGTTCCATTAAAAGAACTTTTAAGTGATTCCTCTTTTAAAAGCGAAGCTAAATTGAATTTGTTAAATGTAATATCAGCATTATAAGAAAATTTTGGAGCAAAAGTCAATCCTACTTCACCATTTATATTACCTACTTTTGTCGAAATATTTAAATCTGCATCAATATTCATTAAACCACCAACAACATCTGCGCTTTTTATATTTACTGTTTCAATATTTTCTAAAACATCAACTTTGTCTGGAATAGGAAAGGGATACAGGTCATTTAAATTAACAGTGCTTTCGCTTAGTTTACCTGAATATACAAAATTTTCAAAATCAAGTAAGTTTTTTAACCTTCCTTCTAAATTAATTCTAGTAGGTCCATTATCAAGGTTTAATTCATTTACACGAATGTCATTTAAAGTGCCGCTTGCTTTAACAAGTAAATCTAATTTATTGAAGTTAGGTAGAAAATCAAAATTGAATTTATTTTTAAATTTTAAAAAATGAGCAGATTTTACCTGTAGATTAAGGTTACTTATAATTGCATTGTTCAATAAATTGCTATCAGCATTAAAAAGAGGAAAATTTTCTATTTTAGAATTTATACTTAAATCTACATCGTTAGTTTTTATTTCCAATTCATCAAACTCAACACCATTATCTTTAATAAAAGCAAGTAGTTTTATTTTTTCTAAATTAAAATCAAAATTCTTTTCTTCCAGTTTTAAATTCACTAAATTTAGAGCAGCGGTGCTTTTCCCTAAATCAATATAAGCAGAAACAGCTAAATTCAGATTTTGTATATTCGCGTTTGTCAAAATATTTTTGCTTGACTGCATTAAGATACTATCAGAGTATATAAGTTTAAGCCCTTTTATTTCAAAATATTTAATATTCAATGCAAATTTTGATGGCTCTTTGCTCGGAATTTTCTTTTCTTCTATTTTCGGCTTTGAAGGTTTGGCAATGTGTTCATAATTCCAAGTGCTGTCAGTGGTTGAACGGACTAATTTAATATTTGGATTGTCTAAACCAATATATTTAAAATTCAAATTGCCACGAATTAAATCAAAAATATCAAAATCAACTGTAAGTTTTTCAACGCGGGCAAGTGTATCATTTTCAAGAAGCAAGCGAAAATTTTCTATTTCAATACCAGCAAAAGGATTTAAATGGAAATCATCTATTTCAATTTTACCATTCAAACCATTATTTACAGATTCAAGAGCTATTTCTGCAACCCAACTGCGGAAAGAATGAATCTGAAATAGAATAAAAATTGTAATTGTAATAAATACAAAAAATATGAGGAGACCAAGTATAATATTTCTGAATATTTTTAGCATTGATAGTCTAACGTTTCAAATCTTTTTGGATAATCTCGTCTCATTGAATTAAATCTCGTTGCTCGTTCTTCTTCAGATAAATCAATCGCCGATTTTAACTCATCGTTGTCTAAAAAAATTTGCCGGGTATTTTTTAGATGTTCATAAATTTGTTTGTTGATCTCATTTGAATTTAAAATACTTATCTTGTCATTCTGAAGGTTTAAATTGCTTTCCTTGTCATTCTGAAGCGCTGCAAAGAATCTCATAGTTTCTTTTATTGATGAATCTTGAGATTCATCACTTCGTTCAGAATGACATCTTTTTTCAGTCATACTATCAACAAGTTGATAGCATGACTTATCTCTTGTCATGCTATCAGCTTGCTGATAGTATGACTGATAAGCATTGTTAAGGATGACACTATCATTGTTGTCATCTCCATTTGTATCAAATTCATCTAAAATAACTTCAAATTCTTTTTCAGAATTGCGAATATACTCTTTCATTTCAGATAAATCAACTTTTATTCCGGAAAATTCTTCAAATTGTTTAAGCATCATAATTGAGCCGCGGATTTTTCCGTTCCAGGAATGCCCGGCAACGTGAGGAGTAGCAATTTCTGATTGACTTAAAAGTTCCCGGTTCACATAAGGTTCGTTTGCCCATACGTCAGTAATTAGCATTATTTCTTTTTTATTCTTTTCATTCAAAATCGCATTTTCATCAACTATACTACCACGTGAAGAATGAATAAACAAACTTTTATTTTTAAGCAATTTTAAATTATTTTCATTAAAAAGATTGATTGTTGGATTCTTACCGTTTTTTTCTTTAGGAACGTGGTTTGTAACTATGTCGCTTTTTTCAATGAGTTCATCTAATTCACAATATTCTGCATTTTTAGGGAAATTGAAGTTATTTTCTTTTAATGGCGGGTCGTTTAAAAGTATTTTCATTTCTGGAAATATTTCTCTAACATGTTTTTGGACTAATTTCCCAATATTTCCGAATCCCACTATTCCAATAGTTTTATCTTTTGGACTATAATTATTATTAATGAGCCAATGCAAAATAGCAAAAATCACATATTCAGCAACTGAATTAGCATTTGAGCCGGGTGCAGAGCAGAAATGAATTTTCCTTTTCTTTAAATATTCTAAATCTATATGGTCTGTTCCGATTGTAGAAGTTCCGACGAATTTAACTTCAGTCCCATCAAGCAAATCTGAATTTACCTTAATTGTAGAACGTGTAAATAAAAATTGACATTTGCTTTTAATCAGCCATTCATTAGTTAATTCTTTAAAATTAAAAATAGTAACATCGGCAATGCTTTTCAATGCCTGCGGCAGATAAGGAATATTTTCATCAATAAAAATTGTCATATATTTAATATTTATATCAAAATCAATTTTCAACTTTTCTAAATAAAGCAAATACTTTATATTAATGGAGATAACATGAATAGACTGTCATTCTGAAGCGAAGCGAGGGATCCAGGAAATTTTGTTTAAACAGCTATTCTCTGAAATCTTCACTTCTTAACCAATGACATCTTTACTCAGTCATACTATCAACAAGTTGATAGCATGACTTTAAATCTCCTCACTTTCGTAAAGATTTTTTACTTTGCGAAAGTTTAAATTATTTCATCTCCCGATTAATATAGTTCTTATTTTATGCTTACATTACTGAACAAAAAAATTCTATATCAGCACTCACCTAAAATTAATCACTAAACCAAATCATTAATAATTAATAATTAACAATTATTAAGGTAATGTTTGCTTAAACTGCAAATACCTTGCTGTAAAGACATTGCTTTCGGAAGCTGTTGCACCCGATTCTGAAACATATTTATTAACTTTATCAATTCTGTCTTGAGACATTGGGTGAGTGGAAACAAGCACTTCAAGGAAACTTGCATCTGAATTTGCTCCAATTTTATTGAAGAAATAGACTAATCCGCCGGGATACCAAATAGACGTTTTCAAATACCTAAAGCCGTAATCATCGGCTTCGTATTCGTCGTCCCTGCTGTTTTTCAAAAGATAAAGATTGGTAAAGAGGTTACCGGCAATTTGTTCTAATTGACTTGAACTTTTACCTAAAATAATAGACATTAAGAATTCAAGTCCATACGCTTTTGTCATACGTTTTGTGGCGTGCCGTCTTTCGCAGTGAGCAATTTCGTGAGCTAAAACCGCTGAAAGAGTTGCTTCATTATCAACGAATTTGAGCAAACCGGTATAAACGTAAATATAGCCACCCGGAATTGCAAAAGCATTAACAATTGAATCGTCCTTTACTATTCTAATTTTATAAGGAAAAGTACTCTTATATTTTATTTCACCTGATTGTAATATTTCATTTACAATACCTTGAATGTAAGTTTCTGCAGCAGCATTGTTATAAATCGGGTACTCAATTTTGTTCGTAACAATTTGAGAATCCAACTGTCTCCCGAGAGCTACTTCATCGCTGGTGCTAAATAAATTGATATTCGAAGGACTAAGTCCATCTTCGCCGCAACTTTGCATTGAAGTAATTCCAATTATGCTAAAAATTGCATAAACGAGCCAAATCTTTATATTAATTTTTTTCATAATTACTCAAATAAAATTATACAAAATTATTATAGTAAAAATAACAAATTATTACGAATTAGACATTATTAAAGACGAAAAGTAAAAAGAAAAATTAATAAAGATTTTTAGTTATTGAAAATGAAATCATTGATTAAATTTCTAGAGAAAGTAAATTATAGCATTATTGGACCTTTATTATAAACATTAAATTAAAATAAATTCATTTAAATTAAATAAAGAATTACTTAAAGCAAATAATCTTTTTTTTGCTATCTCAATAGCTTTAGCAGATTCATCAATGCCAATCCATTTTCGTCCTAATTTTTGAGCTGTGGCTAAAGTTGAGCCGGAGCCACAAAAGCAGTCCAATACAATGCTACTCAAATTTGATGAATTTTTAATTATATATTCAAGCATTAGAGAATTTTTTTCAGTAGGGTAAAGAGGGTGTTGTGGGTCTTTAAATTCCCATATATCCTGCATCTTTTTACCTTTTAAAATAAATTCATCAGCATATATCTTTTTTCTGGGTACATTATTAGCTGACCATTCAATTAACCCTTTTTTATCAAGTATATCTAATTCTTTGGGTGAACTTCTCCAATGTCTTCCTTTTGGAGGTAATACTCCATTCCACATTGAATTTGTTGTTCCATTTTTCGTTTCTCCCGGTGCGTGAAGTGGTATAGTTGTGTATTTTCTTCCGTTACTTTCTTCTTTTTTAAATAAATGATTTATATCTTGTTTAGTATATGAAGCAGAAACATCATTCCAAATATAATCACCTGATTTTGTATAAAAAAGTAGCATATCTTTAATATTACCATAGCTTTTTCTTGAAAAATTCTTTGGATTACACTTTATTCTTGTTATATCTGCTCTAAAATTTTTTATACCAAAAATATCATCCATTAGCACTTTTACGTAATGACCAATTTTATAGTCAATGTGTAAATAAATTGAAGCAGAGTTTGACATTAGTTCTCTTATCAAAACCAATCGTTTTTTTAAGAATTCTAAATATTCAGCACCTTGCAATTTATCAGTATAAGCAATTGCTCCATTACTATTTGAACTAATAGTATTTGCACGAGTTTCGTCAATTCGGAAAGTATTGTTAGTAGCAAAAGGAGGGTCAATATATATTAAATCTATTTTTCCAGTTAAGTTGTAATCATTTAAAAGTCTATTTAAAGCAATTAAATTTTCTGATTTTATAAGAAGGTTTTTTGTCATTTTGCTATATTTGAAATAAAAAATCTCTTAGCACTAGTGTACTTAAAATGTTATATTGTTGTTTGTTTTCTTTAAGAAATTTATACATTTTATTATTTGTTGGAATATAAAGAACTCCGTCAAGAATTGCAATTATTATAGCATCAACTTTCTTTTCTTTCAAAGTGTCAATAGCATCATTAAACTGAGCATTTTGATGACCACCAAAGTCAGTTAAAAATTTTGCCTCTCCAATAACATATTTATTATTAAATTTAGCTACAAAATCAAGCCCTTTATCTCTTTTATAACCTAAGATTTCATTTGCGAATCCCATTAATTCAGAATCTGAACCATCAAGAATACAATTAGATGTAGAATTTAAGAACTCAATTTTTGACACAATAGGAACTCCAAACGAATTCTTATTTATCCATCTTTTAAAAAGTGGACCGATTTGTCTGTTTGTTTCTTTAGGTTCGCTACATTTTAAAAATATATTATCTATACCCATTTCATAAAGTCTTCCACAAATTCTATTAATTGTTTCCGGATTCCTTTCAATAGAAGACTTATCTCTTTTTAAATATGCAATGTATGAATCCTTTATTGGAAAAAGATTTAATGATAATAAACTTTTTATTAGCTCAACATTATTCTGTTCATTGAAATAAGTTTCAACTTGTTTCCAAATAGTATTGTTTATTTCTCTTATACCTTCTGGAATTGTTGGATATACCTTAAATAATTCATCTAAATAATTTCGCTGGTTAGCAAATTCAATACTTAGTTCAGTCCAATAGTTCATCTTATTCTATTATGTTTAGATAATTAAAATCTATTAAAAATCAAATCAATTACGCATTTTACATAATTGTAAAAATAACAAATTATTATGAATTAGACATTATTAATGACGAAAAACATCGAAAAATTAATAAAGATTTTGAGTTATTGAAAAAGCATCAAAGAACTTCCTGTAGTAAATAACACCAATGCTTGATTTTGAAAAGATACTCGTATTTTTCTTAAATTTGTAAATTAAAAAAGAGGTTTGATTTTTGAAAATTTAAATTTTATTCCTCTGTTAATTGAATATAATTTAGTAATTGATTTTTTTACAATTAAAATGATAAACGAAATATCTCCGAACCAATTCAATAATAAGTTTAGTAATATCAAAAATATAGCTGATGAAGACTATATAATTTATTTTGAAAATGATTCATTGCTTATGAAAAATGTAGCTCATGGATTTGAATTCCTACAAATGAAAGATTTTAAGAGCAATTTAAATTCAATTCAGCATACTTTCCTTTTTTCAGTAAATCATGTAAATTGCTTTCTTATTTGGGAAAAACCTGAAACTAATGATGGAGCATATATTTATAGAGAATTCAATTCATTTCGCACTTTAAAGCCGCAGGAATTTGCATGGGGAAGCATCGTAGCTTTTCAACTTATGAAATGGTATGAGCAAAACAGATTTTGCGGAAAATGTTGCGGGAAAACTACTGAAAAAGAAGAAGAAAGGGCAATTTATTGTCCTAAATGCAATAATATCATTTATCCTAAAATATCACCCGCAGTCATTGTTGCTATTTTATGCAATGATAAAATTCTACTTGCTCACAATGCAAATTTTGATGGGAACAGATATTCACTTGTAGCTGGTTATGTTGATATTGGAGAATCGCTTGAAGAAACCGTTATACGTGAAGTAAAGGAAGAAGTCGGTATAGATGTAAAGAATATTCGTTACTATAAAAGTCAGCCATGGCCTTTTTCATGTTCGCTTATGATAGGATTTATTGCAGAAGCCGATGACGCTCAACCTATATACACTGATAATATAGAAATCACAGAAGCTAAATGGTTTTCTCGTGGCAATCTCCCAAATCATCCACCAACAATCAGTATTGCTGGGGAAATGATTGAAAAATTTGAAAGAGGGATATTGTAATAATGATGAATAATTATTATTATAAGAGTTTAATATCAGAAATCCTGACCCCATATCGAAAATAAAGGAGTTAGGAGAATTGCTTCGTTAAGACTAATTTCGCTTTTTATCGCCATACTTTATTATGGCGATACTCTAATTATTTGAAGAACTCCCAAATAAATTTGGGAGTTCTGTGTTTTTTTTATTCATAACTCCGGACACTCCTTTATTTTCGTTGTGAGGTAAGGATATCTGATATTACGTGTAATTGTAAGTAATAGGGCTTAATTTCCTATCGCATCTTTAATAATCTGCTCCTGTTCATGATTGTGGACTTTATAAGAGCCGGTTGCCGTTGATGGGCTTTGCTTTCTGCCAATATATGAAATTTTTGTATTTAGCAAATCGCTTAAAATCGGATTAATAAAATTCCATGCACCTTGATTTTGCGGTTCTTCCTGCACCCAGACATACTTTTTTACGTTTGAGTATTTTCTAATAATATGTTGAAAACCTTTTTCATCAAAAGGATACAGTTGCTCTATTCTTATTATTGCAATGTTTTCCGCATTTCCTCTCGGCTGAAGCAAATCATAGTAAATTTTCCCAGAGCAGAAAAGCATTTTTGTAACTTTACTTAAATCATTTATATGCTCATCATCTAAAATCGCCTGAAAATCCTTTTGAGTGAAATCGCTAACTGAAGAAACAGCCAATTGATGCCTTAGAATACTTTTAGGCGACATAACTATAAGTGGTTTTTTCTTTTCAAGCAAAATTTGTCTGCGTAAAATATGGAAAAATTGGGCTGGAGTAGTTAGATTTGCAACAATAATGTTATTGTCTGCACAGAGCTGGAGATAGCGTTCTAATCTTGCACTTGAATGTTCAGCCCCTTGTCCCTCGTAGCTATGAGGAAGTAAAAGTACAAGATTTGATGTTTGCCCCCATTTCACTTCGCCACAAACGATGTATTGGTCAATAATCGGTTGCGCCATATTTGCAAAATCACCGAACTGGGCTTCCCAAATCGTTAAGCCATCTTGAGAAATAGTGCTGTAACCATATTCAAATCCAAGAACAGCAAGTTCAGAAAGTGGGCTGTCGAAAATTCGCAGCACACCTTGCTTTTCTGCAATATGATTTAAAGGAATATATATATCTTCGCTCTTGACATCAACAATTGCAGAATGGCGGTGACTGAAAGTACCTCTACGGGAATCTTCACCAGAAAAGCGTATTTCAGGTCGTTCAAGTAAAATCGAACCATAAGCCAATAGCTCGCCCATTCCCCAATCAATTGCTGGAACAGGGGATTCGAGCATAGTTGCCCTTCGTGAATATAGCTGCTTCACTTTTTGATGAACATTTATATATTCAGGTATTTGAACAATTTTTTCCCCAATTTCTCTTAATACTGCTACATCAACAGACGTTTTTACATTGAAGTCAAAATCTAAATTTTTATTTGCTAAAACTGAAAAATCAATTCCTTTAGGTTTTCTTTTACTAAAAATTTCAGTCAATTTTTCCTGAACAGAATGAACATAATTTTTTGAAAAATCTTCAACAATTATTTTTTCTTTAAATAGTTCATCATTATAGATAAGAGAAACGGGTGGAATACTTTTGATTTTCTTATACAGCAATGGCTGTGTATAAGATGGCTCATCTGCTTCGTTATGTCCATATTTCCTGTAGCACAGCACATCAATAATTACGTCATTATGAAATTGATTTCTGTATTCAAAGGCAAAAATTGCAGCATTAACAACCGATTCGATGTCATGCCCATTTACGTGAAGGATTGGCACCTGAATCATCTTGGCAATATCAGTTGAATAAACAGTTGAGCGTGCATCTTTTGCTGTAGTAGTAAAACCAATTTGGTTATTAATTACAATGTGGATTGTTCCTCCAGTGCGGTATCCTTCAAGTGCAGAAAGATTGAGTGTTTCAGCAACTATTCCTTGACCGGCGAAGGCAGCATCTCCGTGAACAAGGATAGGCAAGCATTTCGTATAAGTAGAATCCAGATTTTGATTATCTATTGCCCGAGCAACTCCTTCTACAATCGGATTTACGAGTTCAAGATGACTTGGATTTGCAGATAATACTATTTGAATACTATTGTTTTTTGCAGAAGTGAAAGTAGCTTTAGCTCCCAAATGATATTTAACATCTCCGGAGCCGAAGTAATTAACAGGGTCAATTTCGCCATCGAATTCAGCAAACATTTTTTGCAAATCCTTACCGATATTATTCGCAAGGACGTTTAATCGTCCCCGATGAGACATTCCAAGTGCTATTGCAATATGCTTACTATCAGCAGAAAGATGGAACAGCTTATCAAGCATAACTACAACAGATTCGCTGCCTTCGAGAGAAAAGCGTTTAGAGCCAATAAACTTTGTATGCAGGAAATTTTCAAATTCTTCAGCATCAATCAATTTCTTTAAAAATGAAATTTTCTCTTCGTTTGAATATTTTTGAGAATTTTGTGAGAGTTCTAATTTGGTTTTTATCCATTCTTTCTTTTCCGGATTTTGTATGTGCATAAACTCATAACCGGTAGAACTGCAATATGTTTCTCTAAGCAATTCAATTATATCGCGAAGAGGCAAATCGTTGCTGTTCCAAGAATCATCTGCATGAAAATATCTGTCTAAATCCCAAATTGTTAATCCGTAATAAGCAGGGTCGAGTTCTGGATAGTAGTATGATTCAAAACCCAAAGGATTTATATTTGCGAGAAGATGGCCACGAACCCTGTATGCATTAATCATTAACATAACATGAGCACCCTTTTCTATAGCTGCCTGCTCGTCATAAAACTTATTTCTAGAAGTAGTAATATCACTTACCCAACGTATCGGCTCAAATGGAATTCGTAGTATAGCAAAAATTTGGTCGTAAAATAAATCGACACCAAGAAGAAGTTTGCTCAAATATGCAAGGAATTCAGCTGATTCTGCCCCTTGAATAATCCTGTGGTCATAAGTGCTTGTGATAGTAACTACTTTAGAAACAGCAAGAGAAGTAAGTACGTCCGGTCTGACTGCCTGAAATTCAACTGGATAATCAATAGAGCCAGTAGCAATTATCAAGCCCTGCCCTTTCATTAGACGAGGAGAAGAGCAGGTAGTTCCAATCATTCCGGGATTTGTGAGTGTTACCGTTGTGCCAAACATATCATCGGGACCAATGCTGTTTTTCCTTGCTTTAATTATTAATTTATCGTATTCATCAATAAATTCGGAAAAATTCAAATTTTGAGCATTTTTAACGTTGGGAACAAGTAGCATACGGCTGCCATCATTGCGGGTAATGTCCACAGCAAGCCCGATATTTATAGATTTATGCTGGATTCTGTGCGGTTTCCCGTCCAACTTAACATAAGCAGCATTTAAAGAAGGATATTTAATTAGTGCTTTAACTATTGCCCAGGCAAGCATGTGGGTGAAAGAAATGCGTGGACGTTTTAGCTTTAGCAAATATTTATTGATTATTCGCCTGTTTTCGTCAAGAGCTTTAACTGGCATTTCGCGAAATGAAGTAGCAGTCGGAATTTCCAAGCTTTCTTCCATATTGCTCGAAATACGGGTTTGCATTGAGTTTAGCTGCTGCAAATCATCTGTTTCTGATAAAGTTAATTTCGGCTCAATTTTAGAATCGCTTTTTTTCCCAGATTTTGGAACGTCTGTTAGTTTGCTTTTATTTTTGAAATAATTCTGCCACTCCGGGCTTACCGAGTCGGCATCTCTTAAGTATTTATGAAAAAGTTCTTCTTCAAAAGCATAATTAGGTGTAATCATAATTTATTTCAACTATTATTTATGATTAAAAATACAAATATGCTTAATATTTCTTTAATTACAATAAATTTTTTTGTATGAAATATTTGTAGTGCTAATTTGAATTTTGTATATTTGCAAAGAATTTAATGAGGTGCAAAAATGATAGAATTCAAAGAAAAATATATCAATCCTTTTACAGATTACGGTTTCAAAAGGTTGTTTGGTGAAGAACCCAATAAACCACTTCTTATGGATTTTTTAAATGAGCTTTTAAAAGAAGAGCAAGGGCAAATCACTGAACTGACTTACTTGAAAAATGAAAACCTTGGAACCGGAGAAGTTGACAGAAGAGCAGTTTTCGATTTATACTGCACCAGCGAAAACGGCGAAAGATTCATCGTTGAACTTCAAAAGACCAAGCAGAAGTTTTTCAAAGACAGAACTATTTATTACTCAACTTTTCCAGTTAGAGAACAAGCTGAAAGAGGTAGCGAGTGGAATTTTGAACTTAAAAAAGTTTATATGATTTCGATTCTTGATTTTATTTTTGAAGAAGAAAAAGGAAATAAACAAAAGTTCCGATATGATGTAAAACTAACTGATATTGAAACAAAAAAGGTATTTTACGAAAAATTAACTTTCATTTATTTGGAAATGCCAAAATTCAATAAAGAAATTGAGGAATTGCAAACCAGATTTGAGAAGTGGCTCTATGTTCTGAAGAATCTCCATAAATTAGATAGGGTTCCGGAAAAGTTGCGTGAAAGTATATTTATGCAGTTATTTGCAGCAGCAGAAATTGCAAAATTTACTAAGGAAGAATATATGCATTACGAAGACAGTTTAAAGCACTACAGAGATTTAAAAAATTCATTAGACACCTCAAAAGATGAAGGAAAAATTGAAGGTATAATTGAAGGAGAAAAAAATAAACAAATTGAAATAGCAAAGAATGCTCTTAATGAAAAAATACCTGTTGAAGTAATTATGAAAATCACTGGTCTTTCAGTTGAAGAAATCAGTGAATTAAAAGCAAAGAATTAGTTATGTTTATCGGATAGATAAATATTGGCATAAAATTTAATGAGGTGCAAAAATGACAGAATTTCGCGAAAAATATATCAATCCAAATACTGAGATTGCAAAATTTACTAAGGAAGAATATATGCATTACGAATACAGTTTAAAGCACTACAGAGATTTAAAAAATTTATTGGATACTTCAAAAGAAGAAGGCAGAATTGAAGAAAAGAAAGAAATTTCAAAGAATATGCTTTTAGATAATGAACCAATTAAAAAAATAGTAACTCACTTTACGCATTCCCCTCTTGAGAGGGGCAGGGGTGTGTTCTTTTTCCTTTTTAAAATAATGAATCTGGGAACAAGATGTAATTCTTTAAACAATGATTTATGTGTCTTATGTGATTAAAACGAATCTATTATTATAAGAACTACACTAATTATAACTATCATACTATAAAACAGAATTGACCGGTTATAAACAACCAAGAACACACCCCTGCCCCTCTCAAGAGGGGAATAGTACTTGTGTTAAAAAGAATATACTGCATCAACTTAACTTGTTTAAAATCTTAAAATGGAATTGCGTAAGGTGAGTTATTAACTGGAGATTTAGATCTGTTAGAAATTAAACAAATAAATAAAACAAGAATAATAACTATTAATCAATTTAAAGAGATTTTTAAAGAAAATTTATCAATTAATCCTTGACTTAAGAGATAATGAATTCAACTTGTCTTTAGGAATGTTTGAGGAGAATCTCACAAGTCATTGCTACCACAGAGTTTGAGATTCTTCACTTCGTTCAGAATGACAAATAAATACATTTTATCATTAAAAGCAACTTGGTATTAGAACTCCTTCTAATATAACAAAAAATGAAATTTAACTATTAACTAAATATATGAACGAATTTATAACAAGCGGGCTAATCAATTTATTTGCATTATTTTCAATTTATACTGAAAACCCGGAAAATTCAAGGAAAAAGGTAAATAGTTTTCTATTGAATAATATCGGGAAAAAATCAGCAAAAGAATTTTTAATTATGTATGATGATTTAGTTGATTTTTATATTACTTTCAAAATTGAAAAAGAAAAGTGGTTAGAAACTGCAGGCAATGTAATCGAAAATTTAAAATCAAAAATTACTCAAAAGGAAATTATCCTTCTTTACCTCCGTTTGTTAGAACTTCTTTCTAATTCTCAAAACAATAATATAATTTCTTTAATTGATTCCACATCAATACTCTTTAATATCGAACCAGATTTAAAAGAAGAGCTTACAGAATTTATAAATTATGGAAATAGTAATAAATACAATATTAATTTTAAAAATCCATATTTCATTTTAATTGCTAATGATAATCCTAACGCTTTTCAAAATTTTATTCAAAGAAATCTTAAAGAGAACTTAATTGTTTATCATAATCCAAATTTCAATATAACAATTATTCGCCTGGTTGGTGATGAAGAACTCTTTATCGAATCCCGCCCTCTCAAATCTTATTCCTTTCAAACTCTTGAAAATGGCGACTCTATTTCTGGAAACAATATTGTTCCTGTCAATTATTCTGAAATCATAAGGAAATTAACTCATTCTGTAATTGAAAAACAGATTGTATTTGAATCAGATGTTATTGAATATAAATTTCCGAATGGTGCTTTTGGACTTCATTCATTTTCTTTCCGGGAAGAATCCGGTTCAATGATAGCAATAATGGGAGGAAGTGGAACTGGGAAAACTACTCTTTTAAATATTTTAAACGGAACACTAAAACCTTCAAAAGGAAATCTCTGCATTAACGGATTTAATCTTCATAGCGACCACAAAGCAGTAGAAGGTTTAATCGGATACGTTCCTCAGGAAGATATGTTGCTCGAAGATTTAACTGTTTTTCAAAACCTTTATTACAGTGCTAAACTAAGTTTTTCAGGTCTTAGCGATAATGAAATTAACGAAAGAGTAAATAAGATTTTATGGCAACTTGAACTTGATGCAATCAAGGATTTGAAAGTTGGCAGCTATTTAAACAAATCTATTAGTGGAGGGCAGAGAAAAAGATTAAACATTGCTCTTGAGTTAATAAGAGAGCCAGCAATTTTGCTTGTTGATGAGCCAACTTCAGGACTTTCCTCTTCAGATTCTGAAAAAGTAGTTCAACTTCTTCGCGAGCAGGCAAATATAGGAAAATTGATTATTATCAACATACACCAGCCGTCTTCTCAAATTTTCCGTATGTTCGATTCGCTTTGGATATTAGACAAAGGTGGTTATATCATTTTCAAAGGAGCTCCGCTTGACGCAATAACTCATTTCAAAGCAAACGCTTTTATGAATCACCCAGAAGAAAGGGAATGTAGTGAATGTGGAGCATTAAATCCAGAAATCATTTTCAGAATAATTGAAGACAAAATTATTGATAGCACCGGTGAATTTAGTTCAACTCGAAAAAATTCTGCTGAAGACTGGCACAACATATTTTTGGAAAGCAACACTTTGGAACGCTCTGTTTCTTTTGAGAAGAAAAAAGACACTTTCAAATTATCCAAAAAGCCATCGAAAATAAAGCAATTCTTAATTTTCTTCGTAAGAAATGTTAAGGTAAAACTTTCTAATAAACCATACATTTTAGTAACACTACTGCAAACCCCAATCCTTGCACTCTTAGTTTCATATTTTACTTACTATACAACCGGAAGCGGATATACTTTTAATAACAATATCCATCTGCCGATTTTCATTTTTATGAGTGTAATTGTTAGTTTGTTCAGTGGAATGATGGCGAGTGCAGAAGAAATTATTAAAGATAGAACTGTTCTTAAACGTGAGCGTTTTCTTAATTTAAGCTGGGGAAGCTATTTAAACAGCAAAATTCTGTTTCTTTTTATAATTTCTGCTCTTCAAAGTATGGTTTTTGTGTTAATTGCAAATTCGATTCTTCAGATAGAACATCAGTTTTTTCTATACTGGAGTGTACTGTTTGCGACCTCCTGCATTGCAAACCTGATTGGGCTTAATCTTTCAAATGCCTTGAATACAGCTACGGCGATTTACATATTAATACCAGTTATACTTATTCCGCAAATTCTTCTGGGTGGTTTGATTATTGAATTTGACGATTTAGCTATTGACATAAAAACAAACAACAACGTTCCTTTCATAGGAGACCTTGCTACTTCCCGCTGGGCTTACGAAGCTATTGCAGTAGGACAGTACCGCTATAATGATTACCAAAAGGACTTATTTAATTTTGAAAAGGATTATTATAATTACTCTTATTATTGCAATATTTTGATTTATGAACTCGAAAGGCGGGTTAATGACCAAATAAATAAAAATGCTCCTCTTTCTGAGCCAGATAAAGTAATCATCAAAAATGAGTTAAATAGGATTTATAAAAGATATCCTGCTTTAAAACAAGGTGAAATATCGTATGAATTACAAAGTATTTCAAATTCACTCTCATTTTTGAGAGAGCAGTTCAAATTCTGGAAATATAATGCTGAAAAGAAATTAGATTCAGTTATTAACTATAAAAAATTTCAAATGGGAAATTCTCAATATGAAAAATTAAAGGAGGATTTCTCTAATGATGCCCTTGCAGATTTGGCAAGGAAATCAAATAGCACCGAATTTTACAGGGAAACGCCAACAAATTTGGTTCGCTTCTATGCTCCAATTTTCAAGGAACCTGATTCTAATAATGGTAAAGCACATTTTTATGCTGCTAATAAAACTTTATTCGGTTATAAAATTGAAACTCCTTATTTCAACAATATCGTTATTTGGATTCAGGGATTTTTACTCTACATCCTTCTATTTTTCAATTTATTGAGAATTGGATATAAGAATAAGTAAGAATTAGGGAATTTCTAAAAGTTGTAAACCTGAGAGCAACGAAAAATTTCATAAGCATTTATTTTTGAGTTGTTCGAAAAACTTTACAAAATTAACAAGAGTAATGTTTGCTATCAAATTGCTATTCATATCTATAGAAACAAAGAAAGAAAAGATTGACTCTACTTTCCTTGTGGATACCATCTAAAGAAAAAAATTAAATTTGCTTTTATCTTAAAAAATAATTAGGTTTGCAATGCCTCTAAAGTATTAGAATAAACATATAAAAATAATGGGCATAGAAAAGCCATACAGAAAAATAGCATTGCAATTGAAATAGCAAAATAAAAGTGATGAAGATTGTTATTTCTTCAGTTCTGAATTGTATTGTTCTTTTGTATTTGAAAACCCTTGAATTAGGGAAAAGCTCCCTGAAATAAACTAATTTTACATCTTTAAGGAGATTTGTTATGTTACAAAAAATGTTTTTAATAGCAGCGGCTTTTTTGCTGCTGGTTTTGCAAAATGCTAGCGCCACCACAACCGAAAGCGACACTGTCTGGACGAAAAGCTTGTTCCCTTGTGAAATTAAAGGAAGTTCATTTTCTTTAACTGGAGATTCTATAATTGCACTCGCCGGAGCAGGCACTACAGACACTCTTTTTATTCTAGAAACTGCAACAGGAAAAACTTTAAAAAGTTACAAATGCAAACCTTGGGTGTATAGTTTTAGCGGCTTTGTTCACTTTAATACTAAAAGTTGGGTAGCAATTTCAATTGAAGATTATTTTGGAGGAATGTATATTTACGATTATCTGAAAGATTCAATTGTAAATGAAAAATTTGGTTTTCTTGGAAAAGCAATTGCAATAACAAAAGATGATAAATATATCTACGTCCAGAATAATAGCTCCAGTATCAACAATATATCAATTTATGACGTAGAAAAGGGTGAAGTTATTGATTCTATATCAAGCAGTTATGGCACTTCTCATTCTTTAGCGATATCACCTGATAATAAATATTTGGCAATTGGAACTGGAAAACTAAAAAGAGTAAATCCATACCCTGACCACCCTGATTATGAAGAAGATAGGATGTATGATAAATTAGTAATAATAGACCTTGAAAAAAAGGAAATAATTAAAGAATTTGATGGTCCTTCTGGAACAGAAGGAGAAATAAGAGAAATCAAATTTTCACCAGATGGAATGTATCTTGGTGTAGCAAAACTTGATGGAACAGTAAGGATTTATGATATTTTTAATTTGGAACTTTATAGAAAATTTATTATTTGTGATTATTCTGATAATCTA
>DAIOVK010000005.1:0-19038 GCA_036759045.1 Kapaibacterium sp. (SeqCode)
GATAAGCACAGTCAAGGTTTATTCTTGTTACAAATATATAATTCCTACGGAATAATTTTCCAGACACTGTTCCTTTTTTCCTCCCTTTTATACAAGAACTAATATTTGTGTATAATCGTTAGCTTTGTTAGGAGTGGAACGCAAAAACACAGAACAGCTCTTATTCCCCTCCTAATAAGGAGGGGCAGGGGAGGTGTTAAAAGGTTCTATTATTCAACGAAGTATTTACTAAGGATAAAAAACATAATATTTTATTTATAAGGAACTACTACTCTATATATACTTCATTTTTTCTACTAGGAAAGTTGAGTTATTGGTCAATAGAGTATGTGTAAAAACTAGTAAATTCTCAAACAGACAAGAATGTCTGTTCTACTAAGTTATTATAATTCAACTATGTCAAACATTTTTGTTTGACATTTATGAGTCCACTTTAAAAACGATAATATATCATTTCCGAGTAATCGGAAATCTGCTCCCAGCGTAGTTTATAGATACCCGTTTTCACGAATAAGACACTTTTTAGACTGGATTCATTTATTCTTAAAAACATTCTTGTTTGCACAAACTCATTGGCTATTCGTATTATTATTAACAACAAATAACCAATGACGAATAACAAAAATACCATATAGATTCAGGCATTCGTCAGAATTACAAGCAAAGATGTCATTGGTAGCAATGGAACATATTTTTGCAAGATGATTTCAGGACCTTATACAGAAACGAGGAGTTTGGTTATTGTCAAATAGGATATTTCTTTAAAAATAGAATATTTCACTTTTGATTTATATAGAAAAATAGTAAATTAAGGAGTATTTTTTTACATTATTTTTTATTTAAAATTTATTAAAATGAAATTAAATAATTACACTTTAAACTGCGTTTTACTTTCCTTCATCTTCTTTGTATTATCAGGAAATTTATTTGCTAATTATGAAATAGAAGAAATAAAAAAAGATTTACCGAAAATGCTCGGTTCGAATAATCTTGGCAATGAGTTTTATTTTTCATTTCATCCCTGTTATGAAGAAGAAGGAGCTAACAATGAATTAAAAGTTTATGTTTCATCAGGAGTTGCTACAAATGTAACATTAGAAATAGCTGGAAAAGGTTACAAAGAAACGAAAAAAACAATCCCCAACGACATTATTGTTTTTAGTTTGTCACCATTGCTCGGACAGTGCTACAGACGAACATATATGGACCCTGTGCTTCCTGAACAGGTTTACTCTGATTATGCAGTCCATGTATATTCAGATGACCCTGTTATTTGCTATGGTGTTACTCGTTATACAAGAACAAGCGATGGATTTCTTGCTATTCCGGTTTCCTCGCTTGGTAAAGAATACATTATAGCTTCCTTTGCTGACTGGGGTTCTTCAGCAACTTATTCTTTTCCGAGTTACACCAGCATAGTTGCTCCTTATGACAATACAAAGGTTCGCTTTATACTTGGTGGTAATGAAACTACTATGACTGCCGGAGGTATGCTTTCTGGTCAACAAAAAGATTATACGCTGAATGAAGGAGATGTTTTGCTGATTGGTACTAGCGGGGT
The DNA here is from genome assembly GCA_036759045.1 of Kapaibacterium sp. (SeqCode). Lineage (GTDB taxonomy): Bacteria > Bacteroidota > Ignavibacteria > Kapaibacteriales > UBA2268 > JAAYJM01. Next base: position 1,562 of record DAIOVK010000005.1, read on the forward strand.
ATTTTCTGACTTAACCGGTAGCAGAGTTATCGCATCAAAACCTGTAGGAGTTCTTTCCGGTAATTTTTGCTCTGATATCCCTATCGGAACAATTCGATGTGATTTCATAATAGAAATGGAATTACCAACACACACATGGGGAAAGGATTATTTCGTTACCCGTATGCAAAGTCGTCTTTACAATTCTATAATAAAAATCTTTGCCAAAGAACCAGATACAAAAATTTACAGAGATGGAAGGCAAATCGGTATAATTCCTAATGTAGGCGGTGTTTTAGGACTTGGATATTTAGAGATGAGAGCCGCAGATGGTCCAGCAAGGTGCGTAGTTATTTCCGGTGATAAACCAATTGGAGTTACTCAGTTTAATCCCGGGCAGGGGGACGATGGCATTGGAGCAACTGACCCATTCCAAATGGTTCTTACTCCACTCGAACAATTTCAAAAGGAAATAATTTTTAATACTCCGGGTATTCAGGGTGGCTATGGATTTCCTTTGAATTATATAAATATTGTTTACGAAGCAACCGAAGGAGGCGCCCTTCCAGATGACTTTGAAATAGGCACCGTAAAAGGAAGTAAAGTTGAATGGAATAAGCTAAGTATTACTGACCCAAATCCCGGCGACCCTTTTGCTGTCGAAGTCAATGGGAAAAAATACAATGGAAAAATTGTCCAGCTTAATGGCGATGCCGTCTATCGTTTACGTGCAGAAAAACCTTTTACTGCTTATGCTTATGGCTATTCTTTTTACGATTCTTACGGCTTTCCAACAAGTGTTGCTCTCGGAGATTTAACTAAGCCCGACACTGTTTGCCCTGTTCCTACCTGGTCAATGAACTGCTACGGTGTTATTTCAGATGGTTATGTTTTAGACTATCCTAGTGACCCAGAAATTAAATCTAATCTTTCTATAATATATTTTAGTTCCGGTCAGAGCTTCAATTTTAAATTCTCGGTTGATGAATTTATTCCCGGTGAAGATGATGAAACAAATTGGGAAGCAAATGTAATTGACCCAACAAAAGATGCCCGCGCTGTGATTATTTTTTCAGATAGACGCGGAAACGATACTACGATTGTAATCAATTTCTATGCTCCAAAATTTACAATCAGACCTAATTTTGTTGATTTCGGCTTACTCGAATTTGGTGATGTTGTCGATAAAACATTTTGGGCTATTAATGAAAGTTCAACTTCAGATATTTTAATAAATGAACTAAGATTGAAATTCGCTAATGAAAATTTTGAAGTGATTGGTTTCGCTACTCCAATAGTTATTGCTCCAAAAGATTCTATTCCATTTACAGTGCGCTTTACCGGAATTGATATTGGAAAATCAACTTTTAAAGATTCAATCGGAATTGGAGATACCTGCATTTTTGCTTTCAAAACTCATATTGAAGCACGACTTGGGCAGCCGGCTATTGATGTAAGCGATGCAAGTTTTGGAGATGTTTCTGTTGGAAAAACTGTAAATAAAGATATTTATATAAAAAATTCTGGTAGTACCCAACTTGTCATTAATAGTTACAGCGGACCGGCTGCTAACGTTTACAAAACGAACTTACCATATATTAGCATTGACGAACCATTAATTATTGAGGCAGGAAAGCAATATATTTTTACTGTCAGTTTTACACCAAATACTGAAAACAGTTTCCCAGACCAAATTGTTTTTCATAGCAATGCTGAAAGAACTGATAGCATTGCAATTTTAAATGGTAGAGGGATTAAATCTGATTTAATATCAAATTCTTACGATTGGGGAAGAAAAAGGATTAGCCGACCCAATTTCTATATTGCCCCATATCCAGCAGAAAATGATGTAATTAAATTAGAAAACAATGGTAGTGAATCTGTTCGTATTTATGGTTTGAATATTATTTCTGATAACAAGGGGAATGCTTTTATTTTCGATAGGAACAGATTCAATAATTTAAATATTGATGCTGGTGGTTCAATCATTATTCCTGTTACTTTCCAACCAACTGAGACTGGCGAACACGAATTGATTATCAGATATGAAAATTCCGCTGGCAGCGAAACTGAAACAGTTTTAAAAGGGATTGGAATCTTACCAAGGATTTCTACAAGCGATTACGATTTTGGAACTACAATAGTCAACGACATTCAACATCCAAATTCAAAAACGATAGTTTTCACAAATACTGCTTGGGAGTACGGCGATTCGCTTACTATTACTGATTTTACTTCGCTTCCAAATGGAAATTCAATTTCATCTGACTTCTCAATTTTTGGAGAAGAGGGATTTAAGTATGACAAAACTGCTTTAGCATTGCCTATTGTATTGCAGCAGGGTGAATCAATTGAACTACCTGCTCAATTTGTTTCAAATGATATAAATGGAAATTCAGCAAGCTTAAAAAGCGTAAGCGATGCAGAAAGCGACGTTGTTTCTAACTGGAATGGTAGCGGAGTATCTCAAAGCTTAACTGCAACTGGCGGAGGAGCTATAACCTGTGTAAATAGCGTTGAATTAATTGACTGCTATGTTACAAATACAGGGAATGGAAGTATTCAAGTAACAAAATTAGAGTTAAGCCAAATTGACAATTATTTCTCCTTTAACAATACTGATGATGCAAATGGTTTTACTTTAACAGAAGGAGAATCGAAACTGATTGTAATAAAATACGAGCCACTTACATCGGGCTACCATACTGCTGATTTAATTGTAAAAAATTCAACATTAGAAATGCCAGAAATTTCGGCAAGTCCAGCAATTACAGGAACAGCCGAGCAATTTTCCCGCACTACATCAGTTTTTATTTCTGCCGAATCAAAAAAACCTGTTATAGATCAAAAAGTTAGTGTAACAATTAGATTAGATGAAGGAGATGATATAACACTTGCAAAAATCCAAGAACTTTCGGTAGTTGTTAATTATTCAAAGGGATTTTTAAAGGCAATACGTGAAGAAATTAAACTTGGAAGCTTAATCTCTTCAAATTTTAATTTAAATAATCTTACAATTAATGATGTAAAAGGTGAAATCAAATTTGATTTGCAGGCAAAGACAGCTACTGATTTTCTAACGGGTTCCGGAGATTTATTTCATATTGTATTTAATACATACCTTCCGACACAAAGAGATACAAACACCTTTTCTGAAATAAAGCAGACAATAAATGCAATTGGCTCTTCTTGTGTTATAATTAATAATATAACAAATTCAATCGAATTAAGACCTATCTGTATTAATGACTTAAGAAAAATTGCTTATACTGGTGGAGTATATGATTTTGCACCAATCAATCCAAATCCGGTAACAACAACAGAAGCAACATTTGAATTTTCCGTTGCTCTTGCGGGCTGGACAGAGATTTCTATTTTTGATACAAAAGGTCAAATTGTTGCGAGACCAGTAGCAGAAACTTTAAAACCAGGCAAATATAGTGTAAGCATACCAGTTGAGATTTTAAATAATGGAACATATTTTTGCAAGATGATTTCAGGACCTTACACAGAAACGAGGAGCTTGGTTATTGTGAAATAAGGGAAGTATAATAATTCATTTTGTTCGGTTATTCTGAACTCTAAAATATAGCAAATGCTTTATAAGGGGGTTGCCAATGACATCGCTACTAAATATTTCAATAATATATCTAATAAGTCTATATAATATAAGCTAATAAGGTTTTTTCAACAGGTTGATATTTTTCTACTAAGGTTTATTATAAAAATAAGGTTTACATTTTCTTTGTTAAAGAATAATTTTAGCTAAAAAATTTAAAACCTTATTTTTTTTTAAAACCTTAGTAGCAAATAAGCACGAAGAATCAATAAACCTTATTACCTTATTCTAATTTTTCTTTTACATAAAATTTGATAAGAATTATGTCATCTCCATTACCAATGACATCTTTTCTCAGTCATACTATCAGCAAGCTGATTGCATGACAAAAAATATTTAAAGTAATGCTATCAACTTGTTGATAGTATTACTGAAAATTCAATCATACTGAGTAAAGCGAGGATTCTCAAGTTCTGTGGTAGCAATGACTTGTGAGATTCCTTACTTCGTATCGGAATGACATTATGATTTTACACTATTTGTTAGCGGTTTAGTATATAAAGGCAACTTATATAATATATATAGTTAATTTTTTTCAAAAGAAAAATTGTAATTTTGTAAAATAAATTTTTGAAAAAAATTCAAATTTTTCTAACTAATATTTTAATCGTAAATTCCAGAAAATGGCAAAAGAAAATAACAGAAAAATATATATAGAGACCTACGGCTGTCAAATGAATCTAAATGACAGCGAAATTGTTAGTTCTATTTTAATAGATGCTGATTTTACTATTGAAAAGAAAATAGAAAACGCAGATATTATTTTACTTAATACTTGTTCAGTACGTGAGAATGCGGAGCGCAAAATTCTTGAGCGTCTTATACATTTAAAGCAGTATAAGAAAAAGAAACCTCGCTTGAAAGTTGGTCTGCTTGGATGTATGGCAGAAAATTTCAAGGGGACGCTTTTAGATAAAAATGAGATTCTTGATTTAGTAGTAGGACCAGATGAATACAGGAAGCTGCCGGAATTACTCAATAATTCATTCAATAAAAGCAGACACGTTGCTGTTGAGCTTAGCACTGATGAAACTTATGACGATATTATTCCTTACCGTGAAAATTCCATTTCTGCCTACGTTTCAATAATGCGTGGCTGTAACAATTTTTGCTCTTATTGCATTGTTCCATTTACCCGTGGCAGAGAACGCTCAAAGAACTCACAAATTATTATTGATGAAGTTGCTCTCCTTAAAGGAAAAGGTGTTAAGGAAATTACCTTGTTAGGTCAAAATGTTAATAGTTATGTATGCCCGGAAACAAAAATTACTTTTGCAAAACTTCTTGAATTATGTGCTTCATCTAATCCAGATAACTGGTTTCGGTTTATTACTTCGCACCCCAAGGATATGAGCGATGAGCTAATCGAAGTTATTTCCAAACATCAAAATATTTGTAAACATATACATTTGCCATTGCAAGCAGGTGCGAACAGAATTTTACATAAAATGAACAGGAAATATACCCGTGAGCATTATCTTTCACTTATAAAAAAAATTCGTTTTAGAATTCCTGATTGTGCTATCACTACAGACATTATTTCCGGCTTCCCTTCTGAAACAATTGAAGAGCATAAGCAAACATTGTCTGCTATTGAAGAAATTCGTTACGATGGTGCTTTTATGTTTAAATACTCAGTTAGACCGGGAACAAAAGCAGAAAGCTTTGATGATGATGTTAGTGAAGATGAAAAAATTCGACGTTTAAATGAAATTATTGATTTACAAAGCAAAATTGCAAAGGAAATTAACAAAGAAGAAATTGGGAAAGTTCATATTGCCCTTGTTGAAGGAAAAAGCAAACGAAATCCAAAGCAATGGCAAGCTCGAAGCGATACAAACAAACTTATTATTTTCGATTTACCAGAAAGTAAAATAGAAAAAGGTGATTTTATTAAGTTAAAAATACTTAGGTCAACTTCTGCAACGCTCTTTGGGGAGCTGGTGTTGTAATTTATTTAAAACCTTATAAACATTTCTTGTCATTTCGATACGAAGTGAGGAATCTCACAAATCATTGATACCACAGAGTTTGAGATTCTTCACTTCGTTCAGAATGACATCTTTGTCTATCGCCAGCTACTCATTATCCACATGTTTTAGTTCTTATAAAAGAGTGTTATATTAATTTTGTACCTTTAAAATTTATTCCGTAGGAATTAAATATTTGTAACAAGAATAATCCTTGACTGTGCTTATCCCGTAGGGATTATATAATAAAAAGCAATTAAATATTTAATTCCTACGGAATAATAAAAAACAAAAAGAAAGCATTGTTACAAATATCAAATCCCTATCGGGATAAATAGAATAGCAGCACCTATTATACTTGTGGGTATAGAATAAACTCCCGCCAACAGGGGATAAGTCTTTATGTCATCTCAATTTAAATAAAGCACTTGCTTTATCAGGGGGTTAGTAATGACATTATGATTTTCACTATTAGTTAGAGGTTTGGTATGAAAATCAGAAATCAACTATTTTCCACGTTTTGAGAGTTCAACGTTAAATTTCATTAGTTTTCCATCACGGAGCAATTCAACCACAACGACATCGCCGGGATTATGCTCACGAATAGCATAAGTTAAATCATAAAGATTATTGATTACTTTTTCACCGAACTTAGTGATGATATCGCCATTTTTCAATCCGGCTTTTTCTGCAGGACTTCCAGTGCTTGTTCCGGATATTTTAAAGCCAAGATGATTATCTTCAAAATTAGGGACAATACCGAACCATGCGCCATTTCCAGCACCAGCTTTAGCAGCCATTTCCTGATGGTCCATTTTTACTAAAATATATTCTGGCTTCTTTGAATTATTCCCTACGAAATCCAAGATTTTCATAGAGAAATCCGTAATTTTCAACATACCATCGAAATTGATTTTCTCAATATCATCACTTGGCAAATGATAATCAGAATGAAGTCCAGTAAAAAAGAACATAACAGGAACGTTGTTGGAATAAAAAGATGTATGGTCGCTCGCACCGTAAGGGTCAACAGATTTTGATAGTATCAGATTATCAATTACAGAAATAGAATCAACAAGTTGGCTAAAATACGGAGAAGAGCCAGTGCCAATAATATTCAATTTGTTATCCTGCATCCTGCCAACCATATCCAAATTAAGCATAAAAACTGTTTTCTCTAAAGGAACTAATGGGTTTCGAGCATAATAGTTTGAACCAAGTAATCCCATTTCTTCACAATTTATAGCAAAAAATATTACTGAACGCTTTAATGGATTTTTCGCAATTCTATCTGCCAGTTCTAAAATCACTGATGTACCTGAAGCATTATCATCTGCTCCATTGTGAATTTGTGTTGTTTTTCCACGATATAATGAATTAGCTCCACCCCAGCCCAAATGGTCGAAATGAGCTCCAACAACAATATATTCATCGGACAATTTCTCATCGGTGCCTTTTACCATTCCAAGAACGTTTGGCACGCTTGTTTCAACTATTTCGAGATCAACGCTTATATTTACTGTTGTATTCGGAATAATAAAACTTTTGGGTTTTAAGTTTTTTACTATTTCCTGCTCAACTACATAAAGTTGTTTGTCTTTTGGAAAAAATTTAGAAATGCTTGTCCTTGTTGCCTGAACAACAGGAATGTTATTACTTTTAAAGAATCGCACCATATTAAGTGGAATAAACACATCAGCAGAATCGCCTTGGTCTTTTACCAGAATAACAGCAGTAGCGCCTTTAGATTTTGCATTCGATACTTTATATTTTATTTCGCTATATTCTTTAAATTTGTCAATTTTAGGACGTCCTTCAGCGGAATCTATTAGAATAATTACAGCTTTTCCGGAAACATCAACATCTTTATAGTCATCATAGTCGAAATTTTTCGCACTTATACCGTAGCCAACAAAAGCTATTTCCCCAGAGAAACTAGCATTATCAGAAAAACTAATTGGATAAAAATCTTCTTTAAGAGTCCATTTCCTTTCAATAGGTTTTATTTTATCTAAAGGCACACCGGGCTTTTCGATTTTGACGCCGAAAGATACGCTGTTTTTATCTGTAATTCTAACGCCTGAAGAAATAGAAAAATTTTGGAAATAATCAGTTGCTAATGGTTTTAGACCAAACTTTTTAAAGTTGTCCGCAATAAAATTCGCAGCGTCAAAATTCCCTTTCTTACCCGGCTCACGCCCTTCCAACTCATCAGAAGAAAGGTAGCGTAGGTATTCCTTCATTTGAACTGCTGCGGGTTGTTCTTCCGCAGCAGTATAAAATATGTTGGAAAAAAGAAATAATAAAGATAAAAACAGAAAGAAGATTTTACTTTTATATATATCTGTTGTTTTCATAATGTTATTATTTTACTAAAACAATCTTTTTTATTGCAGAAATTTCCTCATTTGAGATTCTTATAAAGTAAACTCCAGAAGGTATTTGAGCAAATGTCAAGAAGTAATTATAATTACCAATTTCTAAGTAACCATTAAAAATATTAAATTGAACATTACCCAACTTGTCAATAATATCAATTTTATACTCTGAAGCGTTTGTAATATTTAGTTCTAAATTTGCATGGTCTGCTATTGGATTAGGAGTAATTTTTCCTGAAAAAATTCTATCAAAGTCTTCTACTGAAGAACCTTCTTTGCCAATACCTTTTAAGTTTATATCTAGGGTTTCTGGTGTTCCATCATTAGTAATTCTTAGTTTTGCAGTTCTTTGCCCAACAATATCTGGAGTAAAACGAACTCTTAAAGTTGCTGTATTATCAGGTTCAATTGACGTTGGAGCAGAATTTGATAATTCAAATACACCATTAGGAACGCCAGCATCAGGAATAATTTCAACATTAGAAATATTTACTGCGATTGTCCCTGTATTTTTTATTTGAATACTTTTTGTTATATTTAAATTAACCAGAACAGAGTCGTAGTTAATTGTTTCACCGCTAAGATTGGTTAGTTCTTTTTTGGCGCTTGCCGGAGTGTACTCAAACTGTAAAGTAGAAATAATTGGCTTTCCTATCTGCCATAACCTAACTTTTCCATATTCATAAGCAAAACCGGTAGAACGATGTATATCTGCCTGCATATAATTAAGAACAGGTTTCCAGGTAACTCCATTATCACTTGTAGAAAAGACTTGCCCAAAAGAACCGACAACATAAATTTCTTTAGAATCAGGAGGTGCATAAACAGCTACTGGAGTTACTCCATTACTTGAAAAATTATAACGGTTAGGCACCCAAGTCAACCCTCCATTTGTCGAAGAAGCAACAATTGCGTCTGAACTGTTAGTTTCGTTATATATAGCAACACCATTAAAATTATCTTTAAAACCTATAAGATATACATTTTCAGCTTTCATTATTGATACTACATCCCAATTTTTTCCCTTATTAGTAGTATATAAAAGTCGCCCTTTATTTGTTCCGAACCAACCTTTATTTTCAAGCCATGCAGCTCCATTTATAAAAACACTTTCATTTGCTAAGGGAACAGGTGCATTAGTTACAAGCGACCAGCTTGCTCCGGCATTAGAAGTAGTACCAATACCAAATTTACCTGTTTTTTGGTCTCCAATAAGGCAGCCGGTATTTTCATCAAAAAACTTAATACTAGTTATAAAATTTGTAATTGACTCAACGGAAGCAGAATTCCAAGTAGCACCAGCATCAGTTGTTTTAAATACTTCACAAACTCCAGTTTGAACACCAGTACCGCAATACGCTGTTTGATTGTCCATTGCATAAATGCTATAAAAGTTTTTAGGAGTTCCCATAACTTTAAAATTATCATCATTAATCAAAAATATGCTTGAGCCATTGCTGCCGGCATTTCCTACTGCCCACAAATTATTTGCTGAAGGTGCTATTGCTCCATAGCAGGTAAAAGCCAATGCTTCAGGAATATTATAATAAACTGAATATTTATTTTTGGAGCTAAGGTGAATAGGTACCTGAATAATCTGATAGTCAACATATTCATCGTGAGCAACTGTCAGAAATAAATCGGCAACTCCGACCATCCATGGATTGTTTTCCTTTAATTGTATTTCTACTTCAAAATCTTTACTTTGTAATTCATTTAAACTACCGAGGTCTTTTTCAAATTCAGTAAAAGTAACAAAATTTGAAATAGGGGTAATCCTTAAAAAAACATTATCTGCATAGCCAAGATAGTTTTTCATAGTTAAGATTAACCTGGTTTTTTCATAGCTTGTAATAGCATCTGTATCGTAAAATTTAATACCAGAAATAACCAGACCAGCAATTTTGTTCGTTGAACCGGTTCTATTGTAATCTACTGCTTTAAAAGCATTTGCTCTGCCATAATAAAGATGTCTTTCTTCTTTGCTTTTGGCAATAACATTATCACTTGTACTTCTAATCTGATGGATTACACGCTGCACTCTATCAGCTGGAGTAGGTGAATTGGTTATCCAATCCGGATGCGAGCTTAGAACTAAACCAGCAATACCTGCAACGATTGGAGAAGCCATAGAAGTACCACTTTCTTTGCCATATAAATGACCCGGTAAAGTAGAAAGAATTTCCTCTCCTGGAGCATAAACAGTTACCAATCTACCTCTGTTTGTAAAATATGCTAATGTATCTGCCTGAGTTGTAGCACCTACACATAAAACGTTTTGATAGCAGGCAGGAAATGCAATTCGATTGTCAATATTATTACCGTCATTTCCGGCAGCTACTACTACAACTGAACCTTTACTTACAGCATAATTAATTACTTCCTGCTCTACAGGACTTGAACCGGAGCCACCCCAACTACAATTAATTACGTGAGCACCATTGTCGGCTGCGTAAACAATACCATCATAACCTCGCCAAATCCCACCAACATTTGCCTTGTCAGAAGCACATTTGATTGACATTATTCTGCAATTATATCCTGTACCTGCTATACCTTTCAAGTTATTTGTTGAAGCAGACGCACATCCTGCGACGTGAGTTCCATGTGTTTGATTTGTATTTCTTGGGTCGTTATCTTCTTTCCATTGCTTGCTAAATGCCTCCATAATTGTAATATCTCCGACAAAATCCCAGCCATAAATATCATCAATATAGCCATTTCCATCGTCATCAACATTATTATTGGGTATTTCACCCGGATTAATCCAATCATTTGACCCTATGTCTTCATGAAGATAATCTACTCCGGTATCAACAATACCAATAACAATATCAGTGCTGCCTTTGGTTATATCCCAAGCATTTGTAGCATCAATATTAGTCATTGCATATTGATAAGGGAACTGAGTATCATCAGGAATATGGAACGGGTGGCGTTTATAAATTGGGACTGCGTATTCAACTTCCGGATTTCTTAGCAAATCATAGCATACTTTATAAACATCTTCGCCGGAATTAAAAGTTATTTCATAAATTCTGCTTAATTCTTCTTCTTTTGAACCTTTTTGTTTGCTTCTAACAGGAAGATTTATCGCCTGTTTAATATTTTCTATTTGTAATCCTTTTAGCGAACTCATTAAAGTAGAAGAACCTAAGGTAACATTACCATCTCCAATATCTTCAACTTCTTTAGTTTTTATGTGAAAGGCATTTGGAATAAATTCAGATTCCGGAACGCGATAGACCTTATGGATTGTAGCAGCAGAAAAAGTACCATCTGGTAGTTTCTTGCCGGGTACATAAATCTGATAAGCGACTTCTCCATAAGATTTCTCTTCCACCTGTTTCATATACGGCGGCAAAATTGCATAAACATTTACTATGCAAATAATGAAAAATACAGTTAATAAAATTAATTTTTTCATATAAATACCTTTTTAATTATTTGTTTATTTAATAGTTAATTTTTTATGAAAAATGGTAATAAAAATTATTAATTTCAGAAATTCCTACACCTCGTAGTTATTTATTTCGAAGTTTTGTCATTCTGAGGCATAGCGAAGAATCTCACAAACTCTTTTTACCACAATATTTGAGATTTCTCACTTCGTATCTAAATGACAAATAAACATATTTTATCTTAAAAACAACTTAGTATCTCACATTACGCAATTCAAATTTAAAGTTAAGTTGAAGCGCTATTTTTTTTAATACAAATACCATTCCCCTCTTGAGAGGGGCAGGGGTGTGTTCTTGTATGTCTGTTATTAATCTAATTTCGTTTTATACTGTGATGTTTATGATTAATATGATATTTATTAAAAAGTAAATTATCTTAATCTCATTAATCAAATAAATCATAGTTTATGCTAATATTTCATCGAACCAAATCACAACTTGGTAAAAGAAAAAGAACACACCCCTACCCCTCTCAAGAGGGGAATGCGTAAGGTGAGTTACTTATTAATCAAGAATTTCATAGTAAGCTGACGTCCATTATCGGAAAAAACTGCTTCATCAGAAAGTTGCTGAATAAGAAATACTCCCCGTCCACCTTCTCTTAATAAGTTTTTTGGGTCGCGAGGGTCGGGGATTTTATCGGGATTAAAACCACTTCCTTCATCAATTACAACAAAAATAATTTCATTGTCAAGTACTCTGATTGAAAAATCTACTTTCTTTGTAATATCAAATTTATTGCCGTGACAAACGGCATTGTTGACAGCTTCGGTAACAGCAATCAGAATATTATAAACTCTTTCATCGGTGAGTGACAGAGAATTTTTTATATCCCAAATCAATGGTTCTATTATTTTTACTGCATTTTTATCGCTTGACAGCGTTTTATGAATATAAATTGTTTCTTCCATTTTTTTAAAGATTTAACATTGTAAAAAGATATAAACTTGGAACGAGACGAGCAGGTAAATTATTTATATATTGGTATTCTAACCATCCTGAAATATATGCTTCGCTAAAACTATTGAATTTATAACTGAATAACGCCTCTGGTCCTATAGAATACTGACTGTATTGGTCTAAAGTTACTGAACTTGATTTCTTTACTAAGGATTTTTGGGTTATTGAATAATATTTTATACCACTTGCCAGCGATACTTTTTCTGATAAATTATAAAATATTAACGATTTAATATATATTTCCGAGATTCCGTTTTGTGGAGATTCTGAAAAATTATTCCAGTTTAATATTCCACGCTCAGAGTACTTATAAATATTTGAAAATTGTAAATTTAAATTTTTATTCAAATAAATGAATATCGAATCTTTGTAGCCAATTTGCCTAAAACTAAATGATTTAACCAGAGTTTTTTTATCTTCATAATCATAAGCAGTATAATTAGCAAGAACTTCAAATTGGGGAGCAATTGTAAACAAATCAGTTCGCCAGGAAAAAGATGGGGCTAAACGAATGATTCTATTCCAATTATTTTGTCCGCTTCTTTGCTGCTTAAGAAATACAAGATGATTGTGCTGAGTTTCTAATGCTATGCTTGTCGAAAAGCTATTATTGAAACGATGTGCATAAGTTAAATTAAAAATCAGGTTAAATTCATCTCTGTCGTCATAGTTTAAGCTGCTTGGGGTATCGTATTGGTACAAAGAAATATTAATGCTTGAACTAATAGTATCTTTTGATGTAGGATTGTATTTTAAATTTGAAAAAAGTCGTGTCCTGTTTGATGAATTGTCTCTTTGATTTTCGAGTGTTCGGATTAAATCTTCATCTGTTTTGTTTATTTCAAATTTTTTATCAATTGAATTTGTTTCATTTCTAACGTTGAAACTAATTCCGATGTTATGAAAATAGTTTTTCAGAATTAATTTTGTATTAAAGCTAAAACCAAGCTGTAGGTCTTGCAAATCGCGAGATACTTTTGTTTGAGATTCGCCTGTTATGTTAAAATTATAATCCCTTGAAACCAAAATATTATTAGAAGAGAGTTTCACTTCAGATTGTAAAAAATCAGTTAGTGCAAAGTTAAACTCAAGGTTTGCCTGCAAACGGTTTTCCAATCGGTTCTCAATAAGAGGGGTACCTAAGGTCGATGCATTTAATGGCGATATGTAAGCTCTGTTCAGCATTTTATACTGCAAATTAAAAACTATTTTATTTTCATCGTCAAATTTTCTAAAAATATTAGAAAATAAATCTAAATTATAATTTTTTCTATTAAAATTCAAGCCCAAATATTCACCATTAAATTTTGAATTGAAATAGTAGTCGCTTATTTGATAATTGATAAACTCACCTTCTAATTTGAATAAAGAACCATCAGAGCGAATGTCAAGTTGAGTGTTTTTTTCTACACCTGCACTGAATTGAACATAATCATTTCTTTTAAAATTCAGCCGAATCCCTAAATTAGTATTGAGACGTTCTAATTTATTTAATCCAATAGAACGGGAATCTGAAGATATATTTGCAGTATTTAATGAATAAATTGAAAACAAATTATTAATTGGATATGTATATTTTATTTCTAAATTTTCATCATCGCGGAAACTTCCGGAACTGCTACTAAAATAAGTTCCTTTATATTGATTGAATAAATCTAATTTCCCACCATAAACATCAAGGGAATAGTTCCCGTTTAGTTTAAAGATGTATGTATTAGCAATTTTATCTAATCCGTATAGCAATTGATTTTCCTTTTCGTTTTTTGATTTAGATTCAATTATTTCCTGAGCATTAATTATAACTGTAAAATAAATAAAAATTAATAACAAAACAATTAATCTAATTAAAAAATTTAATTTAAACAAAAATTTATTGAAAAAAAAGATTATTTGAAATTTCTTTTTAATAAATGTATTAAATCTAAAAAAAATGACAAAATAAGAAGTAATAATACCCTTGGAAATATTTATTTGATTTTTGGTATTCATATATTATTTTGCATTAATAAAATGAAATCTAAAATAGTTAGTGAGTATTGCCGATGACAACGCTATTTTCATTCTGGCGTATGCAGGAATCTATCTTGACAATAAACTCAATGATTAACCATATATTTAAAATGTGCTGCTATTCTACTTGTCCCGTTAGGGATAAAATATTTGTAACAATGTTTTTTTAGTCTCTTTTTATTCCGTAGGAATTAAATATTTAGTAGCTTTTTTAAAATATAATCCCTACGGGATAAGCACAGTTAAGAATTATTTTTGTTACAAATATATAATTCCTACGGAATAAATTCTGAACTCCAGCCCCTATAACTAGAATAAAGGATTTAGGAAATTTGATACTTAAAAAGAACATTCCCTTTTAAACTCCATAATAAATTATGGAGTTACACTTATGATTAGAATAACTCCCAAATTTATTTGGGAGTTATATATTTACAATTTTACAAAAAAACGATTCTTTAAATTATCAGAACTATATTAATAACGAAAAACTATGAGACACCAAGAGTTCTGAAATTTCAAATCCGCATTAATTCTTTATATTCCCTATTATCAGAACTATTACATTTGGATTATTAATATCGCAAGAAGGAAATGATTGATTTTGAATTAAAAAGGTAATTTTTTTAAATCAACATTACCACCTGAAAGAATAATGCCTATTCGTTTACCGGAAATTTCTATTTTATTTTCTAATAGAACTGCAAGAGTAGTTGCCGATGATGGTTCAACGATAATTTTCATTCGCTCCCAAATCAGTTTCATAGCATTAGTAATAGCTTCTTCGCTAACGGTAACAATTTTATAAATATTTTCTTTAATTATTTTAAAATTCAATTCTCCAAGTGATGTAAGTAGCCCATCAGCAATAGTTTTTGGATTAACAGAAGGCACTATGCGATTTTCAATTAATGAACGGTAGGCGTCGTCGGCTCCTTCGGGTTCAGCGGCTATCACTTTTGTATTTGGCGAAAGAGCTGCACAGGAAATTAAAGTACCACTAAGCAAACCACCACCACCGACAGGAGCAATAACATAATCCAAATCTTTTACCTCATTAAGCAGTTCAAGAGCAGCAGTGCCTTGACCAGCTATAATCTTAAAATTATCGTAAGGATGGATAAAAGTTTCTCCTGATTCTGATATTCTTTCGTTTAATGTAGTTTCTCTTGAAATTAGGTCTGGCTTGCAGAAAATGATATTGGCGCCATAATTCCGAACAGCATCAATTTTTATAGCAGAAGAATTATCTGGCATAACAACTGTTGCATTTATACCACTGATTTTTGCAGCAAGAGCAAGTGCCTGAGCATGATTTCCGGAGGAATGGGTCGTAACTCCTTTTTTAGCTAACTCTTCTGGCAAAGAAAACACAGCATTGCAAGCTCCCCTGAATTTAAAAGCACCAATTTTTTGAAAATTTTCACATTTAAAAAAAATTTGATTATTTGTAATTTTATTTATAGTTTTGCAAGTGAGTATTGGAGTAATATGAGAAAAGTTTGCAATTGTTTTTGCAGCTTTTAAGACATCTTGAATATTTGGTGTTTGCATATTATTTCATAAGTTATTTTCTTACAAAAATACGTAAGAAAAAAATAAAATAAAAAAAATTGAATTATTAACATAAATTAATTTGACAATTAAAAAAATTGTCATAATTTTGTAATGATTTAATTAAATAATTAAATTTTTTTATAATTTTATGGAGTTATAAATGAAACTCAAAGTTTTCTCAATCTACGCATTAATAGCCATTATCGCAATAAGCTTTTCTTTAACAAGCTGCGGCGGAAACAAAGACAAAGAGAATTTAGTAAAATACTATAATTCAGCAATTGAATTTGTTAAGACACCCGATTTCAAAGCTATGTTAAAAAATGGTGAAGATTGGTCCGCCAAAAATTTGGAATTATTCAAGAATGCCGGTTTCCAAGTAGAATCAATGGAAGAAATGCAAAAGATTATTGACCAAAATGCAGCCGACCCAGACATTACTAAGCTTACCGAAGACTTAGCTCTTGCTCAACAAGAAGTCCAAAATCAAGTAATGCAAGAAAAAATGGAAGAAGAAGCAGCAAAAGCAGCAGCCGAACAACAAGCTTTAGAAGCTCAAGGCCAACCTGCTCCAGGACAACCTGCTCCAGGTCAACAACCTACTGCAACACCAGAAAAAAAGAAATAAAGACTATACGTTAATATTTAAAAGCCGAGTTTACTCGGCTTTTTTTTTGCTTTTTAGCTATTTTATTAAAAAAATAGCAAAGTAATTTTTTAACTTTCTTAAATCTGAAAAAAAATCATACAAGTAAAATAAAATTTTATATATATTTTTGTAAAGTAATAATCATTATTTTAAATTTTGTGATTGTAATATTATGGAAAAAGCACAATTCATTCAATCATTTTTAAAGCAAAAGAAAATTGCAATTGCCGGAGTTTCCCGTGATAAAAAAAAGTTCGGGAGATTTGTTTTTAATGAATTATCCACTAAGGGCTTTAGTGTTGCACCAATCAATAAAAATACAAATGAAATTGATGGTGTAAAGTGTTTTAACAGCTTTAATGATTTAAATGAAAAATTTGAATCAGCTTTAATTACTGTTAAACCGGCTGAAACGCTTTCTGCTGTAAAATCTGCGGTTAATGCAGGAGTAAAAAATATTTGGATACAGCAAGGTAGCGAAAGCGATGAAGCAATTAATTTTTGCAAAAACAACAATATTCCATTTATTTCAAATGAATGTATTATGATGTATGCTGAACCAGTGAAATCAATGCACTCACTCCATCGATTCATCTGGAAACTAATAGGGAAATATCATAAGTAATTGAAGTTTTTTTCAATTTCTACTGTTCCTTTTTTAAAAGTTCAGAACTCTTGACTCCATATCGAAAATAAAGGAGTAGGAGAATTTCCTCGTAAAGAACAATTGCCCAAATTATTAAGAAAAGGTGTCATTCCGATACGAAGTGAGGAATCTCAAAGTCTGTGGTAGCAAGGAGTTGTGAGATTTCTCACTTCGTTGCCAATGACATCTTTACTTAGTCATACTATCAACAAGTTGATAGCATGACTTATCTCTTGTCATGCTATCAG
>DAIOVK010000006.1:0-18866 GCA_036759045.1 Kapaibacterium sp. (SeqCode)
GTTTCAACACTAAACTTTTTCATTTCTCAAAAGAGGAATTGCGTAAGGTGAGTTATTAGGTTATTAGGTTATTAGGTTATTACGTTATTGGGTTGATAATCAACTGCCAACCTGCCACTAATAACTAATAACCTAATAGCCGAGAGCCGAGAGCCGACAGCCAACAACTGTTAGCCACGAAACAAATATCTATGTTTGTAGAATCATTTTGTATTTAGTAATTTTGAAAAGAATTATATAAGGGTTTTAAAATGCAAAATCAGGAATATATTATTTCAATAGATAACACAGCTGGTTTTTGCTGGGGAGTAGTCCAAACAATTGAAAAAGTTGAGCAATGTCTGGAAGAGTATAAAGATAAGAAAGTTTACATACTTGGGGAAATTATTCATAATCCAAGTGAAATAGAACGATTGGAAAGTAAAGGTTTAAAAACACTATCCAAAGACGATTTAAATAATTTTAATCCGGATAATTCTGTGGTTATTATAAGAGCACATGGAGAGCCACCATCTACTTACAGGCAGGCAGCAAATATAAACTTAGAACTTGTTGATGCCACTTGTCCATTAGTAAAAAATCTACAGAATAATGTAAAGAAATATTTTGATAATCAGTATCAAATTATCATTTTTGGAAAACTGAATCACGCTGAAGTAGTCGGCTTAAGAGGAGTATGCGATGATAAATGTATCGTAATTTCTTCAAAAGAGGAAGCATTGGAAAAAGTTAATTTTTCAAAAAAAACTGTTTTATTTTCTCAAACCACTATGGATAAAACTAAATTTCATTCTATAGCAAAAGCATTGAATGATAGGTTTTTAAATGAAAATCCAAATTTGACTGATGATGAAATAAATATTATTTTTGAAAAGAAAGACACAATTTGTAAATATGTTTCAAATCGCAGTGAAACTTTAACCAATTTCGCTAAATCCAATGATATTGTTATTTTCGTTGCAGGTCGGAACTCTTCTAATGGTAAAAGCTTATTTACGATTTGCAATAATGCGAATCCGAATACTCATTTTATAGAGAACATTTTCGAAATTGAAAAAAGATGGTTTTCTGAAATAAATCGTATTGGAATAACCGGAGCTACAAGCACGCCACAATGGTATTTGGTTTTAGTAAAAGAAGAAATTGAAAAAATGCTTAAGTTTTAGTTTTAAAAATAACTATAAGTCCAATTATTAAGAATAAAAAATTAGCTGACCAGCCAATTATAATCGGATTAATATCTGTAGTAAGTCCTATTGTTTGACTGAATTTAGTAGAAACAAGATATACAAAGGAAACGATTAAAGCAGCAGAAATCTGAATAGCAATTCCTCCTTTTCGTCTAACGGATGCAAATGGAACCGCAAAAAGCACTACAATGAAATTAGCAAAAGGGAAAGCATAATTTGAATAATACTCAATCATCTGCTTACGTGTATCGCGACCTCCACGCTGCATAAGTCCAATATATTCTCGAAATTCTTCAAAAGTCATTTCTTCCGGTACTTTTTTTATTTTAGCGATTTGGTTATGTGTAGTAAGGAGTTCAACGTAACTTGTATCCTGCCTTAATTGATTAATAGTATTTCCGGAATAGTTTCTATATATCGCATCAATTAATTTCCATTTGCTTAGCGTTGAGTCCCAAATCATCATTTGGGCGTCAATCCGGGATGTTAGTCTTGGTTGCTTTTCCGAAGAAAATTCTTCTATTGAAATAGAATGTCCGGTCTTATTAATTGGGTCGTAGTAGCGCATAACAATATTTTTCAGGGGATTATCCCTGAAGTACAGATTAAAAAGATTAGCGCCAATTTCTTTATTCAAATATTTTTGTTCAATCGAAAATTTCCTTTCATTTGACTTAGGAACGACCCAGCCATTGAAATAAAGTTGAATAAAACTAACGAGCAATCCAAAAACAACAAGTGGAAACATTAGCCGATATAAACTCATTGTACCGGTTTTCATTGCTGTGATTTCATTTTTATTAGACAGACCACCAATAGTGAACAGCATTGCAATTAGCATTGCAACCGGGGTAAGTAGTTTTATTACGTCTGGCAGAGTTTGAGCGTAGTATTCAACAACAATATCAAAAGGAGTATTTAAATCAATAAATTTATCTAAATTCTCCATTAAATTTACAATAAGGAAAATTGAGCATAGCGCAATGATGCTAAAAATAAAAGTAAAGAAAATATTTCTTAAAACGTAAAAATCTAAAATTTTCATCATCAATAATTAAACCCGTCACATTCTGCAAATGGAATCATAATTGATTCGCTGTTTAATCTTTTTAGTTGGTCGAAATAATAATTTGCCTGTTTAGTGTTCCCTTTAGCGCAGTAAATATGCCCAACTCTCAGTAATGCTTTTTCAATTATAGTTGAGGGACAATCCGGGTTTGAAGCTAACTCAATTAATTTAATTTCTGCTTCATCTAATTTATCATTAATAAGAAGGCATTCACAAATATAAAATTTTGCTTCAAAATAAAGCGAATCAGTTTCATTAAAAGTTCCAGCCAATGCAGATAATTCCGGACATGCAGCTGAGTAAAGTTCATTA
The DNA here is from genome assembly GCA_036759045.1 of Kapaibacterium sp. (SeqCode). GTDB lineage: Bacteria > Bacteroidota > Ignavibacteria > Kapaibacteriales > UBA2268 > JAAYJM01. The sequence goes on from DAIOVK010000006.1 coordinate 2,572, forward strand.
TCAAACTTTTCTATTGCAGCATCAAATTGCTGGACAATTTCTAAACTTGTTTGAGTAGTTTCAGTATTTAGTGCAATAATAGTAGTATCAGAAAATCTTTTATTAATCGCAGCTAAATCTTCTTTCGTATTCGTAACGATTGGCTCGTTTTTAGTTTCTTTTTTTGGCTCTTGTTTTTCTTCATTTCTAGATTCTTTAGTTTCAGTAACAGTCCTTCCTTTTTTGGAATCAGAAATTCTGGGCATGCTTCTTCCAGTGCGAACTGGTTTAGGACCTGGTGCTTGTGTTGAGCAAGAAGCAACTAATAAAACTATAAGTAAAAAAATAAAATACTTTTTCATACTCTTTCAAAAGAATACTTTATAATAAACAAATAAGTTACAAATTTTTTTTTTATAAATAAAGAAAAAACTAAATTTAATTATAAAAAAATTACGAAATTTTTTTTAATTTGTATTTAAAAATATTGATAATTTAGAGGTATAAAATGTCTGGACATAGTAAATGGGCAAACATCAAGCATAAGAAAGCAGCAAAAGATGCAAAACGTGGCAAAATATTTACACGATTAGCAAAGGAAATTACAATAGCAGCACGCGAAGGCGGCGGCGATGTGGATGCCAACCCGCGATTACGTCTCGCTGTCTTGAATGCTAAAGCGGAAAACGTTCCAGCCGATAACATTAAAAGAGCAATTCAAAAAGGAACCGGCGAAATTGAAGGCGCTGTTTACGAAGAAATTGTTTACGAAGGATATGCTCCTTTTGGTGTAGCTATTATTTTAGAAACTGTTACCGACAATCGGAACAGGACTTTCCCGGAGATTCGCTCACAATTCGGAAAACTTGGCGGAAGCATCGGCGAGCCGGGTTCAGTTGCTTGGAACTTCGACAGAAAAGGCGTTATAAAAATCAAAACTAACGGGAAAAGCGAAGACGATTTGATGGAAATTGTAATGGAGTCCGGCGCCGAAGACCTTGAATTCGATGAGGAAGTTTCCCGTATTATTACAGATTTCGAATCGCTTACTACTGTTTATAAATTCTGCGAAGATAAGAAATTGGATATTGCAGAAAGTAAATTCGAATATATTCCCAAAAATACTATAATGATTGAAAGCATTAATGATGCCCGTAAGGTTATGAAATTCATTGATAATATTGAAGACCTTGACGATGTGCAAAACATTTTTGCTAACAATGAGTTCCCTGACGAGATAATGGAACAACTCGAAAACGAAGGATAATGAGGATTATTGGAATCGACCCCGGCTCTATTATTTGTGGTTTTGGTATAGTTGATAAAATCGCCTCAAATATTAAAGTCGTTAAATTTGATGCAATAAAATTCAAAAATAAATCCGAACATTTGCATTATCGTTTAAATCAAATTTTCAATACTATTAGCGACATAATTACTGAATACAAGCCAGAAGTTGCAGTATTTGAAAATGTCTTTTATGCAAAAAATGCCCAATCTCTAATTAAGCTTACGGCTGCCCGAACAGCAGCCGTTCTTGCTGCTCTTCAAAATGAACTTCCTATTTACGAATTTACACCACGCGAGGTGAAAAAATCTGTTACCGGACTTGGCAATGCCTCAAAGCAGCAGGTTTGCTATATGATTAAAAGCATTCTTAAAATTGAAGAAGAACCACAATTTTTCGATGCAAGTGATGCTCTTGCTGTTGCTCTTTGCTATTGCTACCGTTCCCAGCAAACCGGCAACTCAAGCCAATCATGGGCTGAATTTATAAAAAATAATCCTCATAGGGTTGTAAACAAGTGATTTTATACCCTTACCTACAGTAAGTTATTAGGTTATTGGAAGGGCTGATACGTTCTATTAAGTCATACTATCAGCAAGCTGATAGTATGACGTTTTCTTTTATTCACTTTCTTAAAGTTTCTTAATTTTGCGAAAGTTAACTCTATGAGGTTCTTCGCTACACTTAGATGATTACTCGAAAATTATGTTATCTCAATTTAAATAAAGGTATTCCTTTATCGTGGATTACAGAATGACAAGAATTTATATCAATTCGAAATAAAAAAAGAAAAGCAATATTTTAAAGACTTAATTGTCAATTATCAATTATCAATTAATAAAAGGAATTTTTATGTTCAATACTATTAATGAATTCAAGCAAGCTTGGGAGAGCGAAGCTCAGGCAACAATGAAAGTATTTGATTACTTAACAGATGAAGGTATTACCCAAAAGGTAACTCCGGACTCACGTTCACTCGGTTTTCTCGGCTGGCACTTAGCCAGTTCATTGCGTGAAATGCCCTCTCAGATAGGAATGAAAGACGAGAGTCCGCTTGACCCAAATTATGAGCCCAAAAACGTTCAGGAAATTAAAGAAGCATATTCAAAAGCAAATGGTATGGTTGGCAATTTCTTATCAACTTTAAATGATGATGTATTAAAACAGGAATTTGATATTTATGGACAGAAATGGACAGCTAATTTCCTTTTGTCTGCCTTGATTACACACCAAATCCATCATCGCGGGCAAATGACTGTTCTTATGCGCCAAGCTGGACTTAAAGTTCCGGGAATTTACGGACCTTCAAAAGAAGAATGGGGAAACTACGGAGCACCAGCTCAAAAGTAGTTTACATTATATTGCTAAAAAAAAATTAAAATATCATTCTGAACCCCAAAATAAAGGTCTTGCTTTATCAGGGGGTTGCCAATGACATCTTTACATTTGTCGGTCATTCTGAACGAAGTGAAGAATCCAGAGAGTAGTGGTTAAAAAATTTTCTGGATTCTTCGCTGCGCTTCAGAATGACAGGGGTAAAATTTTGTCATCTCCATTTAAATAAAGCATTTGCTTTATCAGGGGGTTCGAAATGACAAGATTTTATTGTAAGTTTTTCAAAGGGATACTACACTAGTTGAACTTGAGAAGGAAATACTGATGTAAATCTGTAGGGGACAGGCATGCCTGTCCTCTACGTTTTAGAGCGAAAGTCATACGATGAGTAATATTTGCATTTCATTTAAATTTTTCTACATTTGCATTTTGCAAAGGTTTATAATGCTAAATGTTCTTTGAGAAAGCAAAAAGATTGACTCCACTTTCAAAGCGTGGATTCCATCTGCCTTTCAAACGCAAAGTAAGGGTTTTGTTCGAACCGCAAATTTGCGTTTCCTAAATTAGTTTGTTTTCATCTCCTTCCCATTTTCATTTGGGAAGGCAACTTTTACAAAAGCTATGCTTTTTCCCTTCATTCAAAAAATTTAAAGCACAACTTTAAAAGAAATCTATCTTCCCAAGAGCCAATTCAGAACTCCTGACCCTATAACGAAAAAAAAAGGAGTTAGGAGATTTGCCTCGTAAAGAATAATTTCGCAGTTAGCAAACATATTTTAATAGTCATTTGTCATTAGTGTATAACTACTAATGACTAATGACGAATAACTAATGACTAAATGAAATTACTCATTTAAAATTTAATTTCTATTATAACAAATGCGAAATACCAAACTACGAGGCATCAGGAGTTCTGAAATTGGGATTGAGTTCAAAATGAATTGAATTTTTACAATTTACTTAATTATTTTTAATAATTATTTTTAATTTTTTCTAAAAAATTCTTATATTAAGAAAAATATTTTTACTTAATAAAATTGATTTATTTAATAATTATTTGAGGTTAATATGAATGAATTTAGCGAAAGATTAGATTACGAAGATGATGAATTTGAAGATGATGCTGATTCTCAGAAAGACAAATACATTACCTTCAAGTTAGATAAAGAAGAATTTGGAATTGAAATCCAGTATGTAATAGAAATAGTTGGTTTGCAAAAAATTACCCAACTTCCCGATATGCCAGAGTTTATTAAAGGTGTGATTAATCTTAGAGGATTAGTTATTCCTATTTTAGATGTCAGGAAGCGTTTTAGATTAGATGAAATTCCTTATAACGACAGGACTTGTATCATAGTTGTCAGCATTCAGGAAGCTCAACTCGGTTTAATTGTTGACGAGGTATCGGAAGTATTGGATATTCCGGAAAGCCAAGTCTCTGAACCACCAAAAACCAGTATTCACAAAAGCAGATATATCAAAGGAATCGGAAAAGTTGGTAACAACGTGAAAATAATTCTCAATATTGAGAAAATTTTGTCTGAAGAAGAAATGAACGAAGTTATAAAAGTTGCTTGAAATAATTATTAATTGTTTGTGGGAAGTTCTATGAATTGTCATAGGTTATCCCAAGATAATAGAAGAGCTTTATTTAATGGAGATAACATCACTACAAGTGTCATTCTGGCGAATGCCAGAATCCATCTTAAAAATAGTTTTTATAGGTCATTAGTCATTTGTTATTAGGCATTAGAATTTTTACTAACAACTAATGACTAAAAAGCAAGATGGATTCTGGTATACGCCAGAATGACAAGGTAAACAGATGTCATCTCCATTATAATAAAGCACTTGCTTAATCAGGGGGTTCGAAATGACAAGAAATTATTATCATTTTTTCAATGAATAATTACACTAGTATTAAATCTATTACCCCTCTTCAGTTTCTTCCTCACTTAAAAGCAAATGCTTTTCCTTGATTCTGCAAAGTGAAAAATAAGAGCAGTTATTACAGGCAGTTACATCTGCCGGCTCAACGAAAAATTTACCTTCTGAAATCTTTTTTACGCCCCCTTTAGCTGAATTGAGTGAAATCTTTAATATCTTCTCTAAATCATCACTATTTGACAAAAGTCCGCGGGAAGAAAGTGCTTTGCTTTCAGCTATTTGAGATTCCTTATTAAGCAGCAGATATTTTGAATATTGGTAATTATCTTGTTTGCTGTTTGTTTTTGGATAAAAAAGATAATAAACACCACCTTCTGACATTGACTCAAGAGAATAATAATCGTTCAGAAGCTGCTTTGCTGCCAGAATATAAAGCGGAACCTGAAAACTATTTCCGTTTATTATTTTACTGTTGTTTGGCAGAACTGAACCGGATTTATAGTCAGCAACAAGGAACTGTATTCCATCATTTTCGTTTCTTATATCAATCCTGTCTATTTTACCGTAAATTTTCAAATCATCATCAATTTTCACATTTAAAGAGTTTTTTACTTTAGCTAAATTAAAAGAAACTTCAAAAAGAGCTGGTAAGAAACCGGCAGACATTTCCTGATTTTCTATTTCGTTATTCAGCCAAATTTCAAGAAAACCTTGTCTGTTTTTATTGCCGAAAAAACTATCTTTCGTTAATCTTTGCAGTGGAGTGTCAGTAAGATTAATATCAAAAACACGGTTTGCGATTTTTTCCAAAATATCTTTGTAAAACAAATAGTTTTCACGCTTAAGTTTTACAGGTGCTGCAATGTCAATATTTGGTAAAGAAATCTCACCAATTATATTAGCTTCTTTGTTATTAAGTTGCTCTGCCTGAATTAATTTGAAGAAAGTGTATAGAATTGAATGAATAATATTTCCGCGTTCAAGCGGGCTTACGGTATCTTCGTATTTTGGTGCATCCTTAAAGTTAAGCAAATAATTGGAAAAATATTTATAAGGGCAATTTGTAAATGTTTCGAGTTGAGTAATTGAAAAAGTTCCATCTTTAAGTCGCTTGATTTTTTCTTTAATTACATCATTGCATTTCTCAAAAACTGAATTTTGATTTTGAACAAAAGTTGAATAATACTCGTGCAAATATTTGTAATTATCTTTAAAATCAATTAGTTTATCGTCAAGGACCAAATCAATTGTGTTTAAAATATTCTCTTCTTTTTCAATTTCTTCAAAAAGGTTGTCTGAAATTTTTATTTCTACTTTATTTGGTTTTTTATTATTAACAGTTGAGTAAGATTTTCTGCCGAGAAATTCCGCTAATTCGCGGTTGCCAGAAATTGCATTTAGCCATTTTGCTATTTCCGGATAAGCAGTTGCTTCTTTGCTTGTGGCTAAATCGTAGAAACAGCCGTCTTCTTCTAAAGTAGTGATTTTGAAGAGTGCATCAATAAAAGGAGAACGAATATGGACTTCCTGCTCGTTTTTATTCGGATAAAAAATATAAACTTGCTTTTCTGCCTTATCAAGTGCATCAGGGCTGTTTGAAAGAAACTGATAAAAGAGCATACGCTCAGAGCGAATATGACGGGCTTTTGTGTCTGGAAGCTCTTTACCGAGAAATGTTTCGGCACTGTAAGCGAGTGGGAAGGATTTGTCTATAGCACTGCAAAGGATTGTAACTTTATAAGGTATTCCGCGAATTTGCTCAATAGAAGTAACAGTTACACCCAAACCCGGTTTCTCTGAAATTTGGTACTTAGCGCCGGATACTGCTATTTTCAACCTTTGCGTTAACTCAATCAAATCGAATTTTTTAAATTGCTGCCTTTCTCTCAATATGCCGGTCATTTCGTCTAAAAGATTTATAAATGCAGTTAGAGAGCGGCTTTCCTTTTCCAATTGCTCTAATTTATACGAAATTTCAAATTTATCTGTATATTTGCTTTTTGAATGTAAAAACTCTTTATAAGAATCAGAAAGTATTTTCCTAATTTCAAATTTTTCAATTATTTTCTTTTTAATTAGTTCATTGAACTCTTGTGGAGATAATTTTCCTTTTCTATTAGGAAGTAAAGAAAAGATTTTCAAAAAGTCATCGTAAGCTTTTTCAACCTTCTTTTGCTCTCTTGTATTATTTTCAATTTCGGTTGGGTCAACGTTTCCGGTTCTTCTTGCGTCATTTATTGAATCAGCTAAATACTTTATTCTGTTCATTAAAAAAGTCTTCCAGATGAACTCGCCTTTGTAAAGGTTTCCGCCACTTATTCTTAACTGCTCTGCAACAGAGTTAAGGTTACTGCCGTCAATTTTTTCCTTATTATTTTTAGCATCTATATTGAAATTTAAGAAATTGCTTTGAAGGGCAGAATGGATGTCGCTTCTCTTAAATCCATAATTGATAATATTCAAAACGGAAAAAATTGCAGTAACAACGGCGGATTCGCATAAATTGAACCTGTCGGAGATATTTCCGGCAATTTTATAATCAGCAAAAAATTCACGGAAAAGAGATGAATATTCCTCTGGTTTTCTGGCAACTATGCAGATATCGCTTAAACTTACTTTTTCATTAATTGCGAGTTCTTTTATCAGTTTGCAAATCAACTTAACTTCCTGCTCTTTGTCCGATACGCTAAATATTTTAGTGAATTTCGAAAAAGAACTGCTTTTATTAGCTCTTCCCAAAGCAAAAAGATTTTGACGTAGAAAAAAGCTGTTTGAAGTATTTTCTGCAAAAAAGTTACTTTTTCCCATTTCAAAAAGAGAGAAGCCAGAATCCTTAATTGCGATTATTGTATCTTCAAGGTTTGAAAAAAGTGGACCGTTATTCGGAGAATAATCAATTTGAATGGCAAAGGGCAGCAGAGATTTTGCAAAAAGTGAAATGAACTTGATTTCCGGCGGTTTGAATTGACTGAATCCATTTAAAAGGATTTTTGGCTGATTTTTAAAACAGCCGTCAATTTTATTAGAAGAAAAAAAATCTATAGTTCGGTTTAATAATTGAGGAAAATCAAGGAATTTTTCACCGAGTAGCTTTTGATATTCCAAATATATTCTGAAAATATCGGAAAGACGCGGCTTATCAATATTTTCATCATCTGAATTTAAATCTTTTTCGAGGTCTTGCGGAGTAATCCCGTCTTCTTTCAAACCATAAATTAGTTTTGCAAGACGGGATATAGTTGGGATTGAAACTTTGCCTTCTTTTCCGGCAAAAAAATTTAATTCAGCATTTTTAACTGCTTCTTCAAATAATTCTAACTGATAGCCATCTGAAATAATTCTGAATTTATTGCTATTTGGCTGAAATTCAAAGCATTTAGCAATGAAACTCTGTAAAGTATAAATATTTGCATTTACTAATGGCTTTTTATGAATTTCAAAGTATTTCCTTATAATTTCGTTTTTTAAAAACCTAACTAAACGCCCAGTAGGAACAATTAGAATCAACTGATTTAAGCTGTTTCCCTTGATTGCATCGTCCAAACTTTGCTCAATCGAACAAACAGGTAAATTTGCTTTGAAGGACTGATTGCACAGGAATTGAGCCATTTTATTTTTTTCGTTTATTCAATAAATCAGCAATCCAATATAACATATTTTTTCCTACATTTTCAGTAATATTCTTTATAGAATCCTTAGCTTTTTCAGTGTAATTATCAATTTCTTTTTCAGCTTCTTCAAAAACGCCTAATCTTTCATACATTTCGAGCATTTTTGGAATATCTTCTTCTTTCACCCCTTTATTGTTAAAGAATTCATCAATAAGCTCCCTGTCTTCTTCATTTTGAGCAATTTTTTCGGCAGTTAAAATGAGGAAAGTCTTTTTCCCGTCTAAGAGGTCTTGCCCAACGCGCTTACCAAATTTTTCAATTTCAGCAGTAGCATCTAAAAGGTCATCTTGAATTTGGAAAGCAAGCCCGAGAGCTTTTCCGTATCTGATTAAAGAATTGATTTCGGCTTTTGTTCCATATCCGGAAAGCCCTCCAATACAGGAAGAAGCTTCTATTAGCATAGCAGTTTTTAGTTCAATCATTTTTAGATATTCATCAAGCGTGATGCTTTTTTCCTGTTCGAACTGCATATCTAACGCCTGCCCCTGACAAACTTCAATTAAAGCGCTATTGAAGCGGGTGAAAATCCTTTCGTTGTTGCTGCTTTTGTCGTGAGTAGGAAGCAAAGCGAATGCAAGTCCAATCATAATATCACCGAGCAGAATAGCCGTTGCTTCGTCCCATTTCTTATAAATGGTTTCCTTTCCACGGCGAAGAGGCGACTGGTCCATAATGTCATCGTGGGCAAGAGTGAAATTATGCAGCATTTCAAGAGCAATGGCGCAATTCATCGCTTCTTCAGTTTTTCCACCGACAGCTAAATTGGAAAAAATAACAAGCATCGGGCGAATTCTTTTCCCTTTGCCTGTCATAATATACTTTAAAGGTTCAAGTAAAACCTGATTTTCAAAAGAATTTATATAATTTTCAAGATGCTCTTCAAAACTATTTAAATATTTATTATATAAATCCTTGTAATTAATATCATTGTTCATTATCTCAAAAAGTATGAAAATGTTAACAAAACATATTGTTTTAAGACGTCATTTCTAACATATTCATTGTAATAATCGTATAAATTTGTTTCAACACTTTTATTTTGATTCAAAGCATCGTAAATAGTCAGGCGGATTTCACCGCGGTTATTCTCAAGAAATTTTTTACCGATTCCTATATTTAACTGATTATAATTATTATCTTTATCTACATATAAGCCAGAATAATACTGTCCATTGAACTCTGTTGATAAAAAGAAGTTTTCCCAGAAAATCCAGTTAAAACTCACTTCAGTATTATAACTTATATAATTATTATTCGAGCTTGTGCTTAATGTGTTTTTTGTTGTATTATTATTTACTCTGAAAGCAACTCGGAAATCAACGTAATCGCTAATATTACTGTTGATTGCAACCTGACCCCCAATAGCATAAGCATCTGAATTATTCTTTTTATAATTAATCAAAGTTGGAGTTCGGGTGTACGATGCATTCACTCCTAAATTCAAATTGCTCCCAATAAATGGAAGAGGAAAACCGTAATTAATAAAAGTTCTTGCATCGAAATATCCGGTTGTGTTAATTGGCTTAGTAAGTTGGCCACCAGCGGGAAGTAAAATTCCGTTCTCAACTATTGTGTCTTTTGCTGCTAAATAAGTTGAATTTGTAATATAATTATTTCTTAAATTTACATTGAAAAAAATCATAAAAATATTAGTCAAATCCTGACTTAAATTCATAAAATGAGTAACAAAAGAGTGATTTACCTGCTGCTCTAAATTTGGATTACCTGCAGAAAGTTGCAAAGAATTGGTATTATCGACAACATTTTGCAATTGAGTTATTGAAGGTGCCTGGGTGCTTGTCCGGTAATTCATACGAAGATTTGCACTTTGAGAGAATTTGTAACGGAACCTTAGTGATGGCAAAAAATTATCAAAAGAATACTTTTGGTCTAAAATATTTGGAAACTCCTGATTGCTCACTAAATCAGCCCTTTGATAATTTAGCGAAAAATCAAGATTCATATCATCATTTCTTAAATTATAGCCAATACCAGCACGTTGAGTAAAATAATCGTTATCAAATCTATTTGATAAAATGGAATCAATAACAGAATAATCAGATGTCAGAACATTCCAGTCATAAGTTAATTTATCAGAATAATTATTTTGATAATTTGCGTTATAACTCAATTGTAATTGGCTGTTATCAGTAACCGGCTCAGTGTACATAACGTTAGAACCAAGTGTATAGCCATTGGTTTTTATTTTTGAATTTTGGTCAACGGTATCAATAATAAAAAGATTATTAGAAAGTGAGCCGTTTAAAGTGTATAAGTCTCCATTTCCTTTTCTGTTACTATAATTTGTTGTAAAATTTATAGAAAAGGTTCTGCCCGGTTTATTCATTTTTAAACGATATAGCAAATCGCTTGAAAGATTAATCGCATTGTTATCAGAAATTGTCTTATTTGCAGTTGAGCTTAAAGTATCTTGATTTAAATAGTTAGCAGCATTAATTGTTCCGTTTGCATCGTATCCCTGAAAAATCATTGATGGTCTCCAAATCAGCGAATTACTCGAATCTATTGAGTATTTTATTTGAAAATTCATTCGGTGATTGTAATTATCAATATTGGAAATACTGTTCTGATAATATTTTTGTCCGTTATAGTCTTCAGAAATATAATCTCGGTTAGTTATTTGATTATTATTATTTTTTGAAATATTGAAGAAATAGCTGCCGGTAATGTCTAATTTTTCCCAGAAAAGCTCGGAATAATTTATACCAATGGCATGGGAAGTACTAATACCACTTTGCTGTCCTACTAAGAAATTGAATGGGCTGAAGCCGTCAGAGCTTGGAGGGCGCATTCCTCCACCGCCTGGTCTGCCGCCACCGGGAGGGCGCATTCCGCCGGGAGGTCCAAAACGCCTTTGTCCGGAACCAGAAATGCCCATAATGTCTTGCATAGAGAAATTTTGCTGATTAACATTATTACTCATAGCCAGAATAGAAATTCTTCTTTCCGGACTAAACAGATTTACATTACCAGATGCAGAATATCTGTCTTGTGAGCCACCACCGGCAGTAAGTTTGCCGAAACTGCCTAATTTTCTATCCTGCTTAGTGATGATATTCATAGTCTTTTGACTTTGTCCGTCATCGAAACCAGTGAACTCCGCCTGGTCACTAAGTTTATCGAATACCTGAATTTTATCAATGGATTCTGCAGGCAAATTTTTAAGTGCTAAAGTGGGGTCATCGCCAAAAAATGGCTTTCCATCAACGAGAACTTTTTTTACTTGCTCGCCTTGTGCTTTAACAGTACCATCGGTTCCGACTTCTACACCGGGCATTTTTTTTATCAAATCTTCGGCAACAGCATCGGGCTTGGTTTTGAATGAATTTGCAGAGAACTCTGTCGTATCTTCAACCTGTCTGCCTAAGGGAGCTTGCGCCTGAACTTCAATTGCTTTCTTTTGAATATCAGTTTGAACTACTAATATATCTCCAAGGTTTGATTTTTCCCTGCTATTTACTTTTATCTCTTTTTCATAAGCTTCATAACCAATAAAAGTAATTTTCAATTTATAGGGACCCTGCGGAACATTTTCTATTGAAAATTTACCTTGTTTGTCTGTTAATGCGAAGTGTTTACTATCATCTTTGTTTGAAGTGAGAAGTACATTAGCGCCAGCAAGGGTTTCCTTTGTTTCACTATCTAATACTCTGCCTGTTATCGTAAATTGATTTGTCTGAGGAAATAATGTTCCAAACGAAAATATTATTAATAATAATGCTACTTTTTTCATATATACCTTATTTTGTCTATAAAACGTTATATAGACAACAAAAAATGTAAAATAGTTTAATTTTAAAATGGAGTCCAAACAAAACTAACAAACGGAACGACAAACGGCTGAGTAAAAAATGCAAGCCCAAAATCAGAAGAAAAAGAACTGTTTGCAAGTCGAAGACCGAGCATCACAGCAGAATGAGTAGGATGAGCTACGTTGCTGTTCCAGATTTCTCCAATGAAATGCAAATCGCTTCTTTTCGTAAATTTCGTGTCTAATCCAAGTCCAATGCCAAAGCTACCGTTTTCGTAAGTCATATCCCAGACATTTTCTCGGAAATTTAAAATATTAATATCATTTCCACCCGCTTTGTAAAAAAGTGCAGCAGTAAAAGTTGTTCGTTTCAATCTCATTGTTGCATTTCCATAGTAATGCAAAAATCTGTTGTTGTGGTTTATGAAGCCAAGATTTGCACCGAGAGCTACTGTAAACAATTCAGCAACATCCTCTATAGGAAAGCTAAGTGGAGTTACTTTTACATTAAACAAAGTAACCTGCTCTTTAGATGGCACATCCGGAATTACGCTTCTTCCGGCAGTAACCGACATAAAATCAGAAATACCAAAGCCAGCATAGAAAATTAGCAATTCAAAATTTCCAATGAAATGATTTCTTCCAATTGGCTCAGCTGTTGGCAATAAATAAATTCGGTGGTTGTGCCGATACAAATCCTCAATTTTCACAATTTCTACTATTTGATTCTCAAAAATAGTTGCATTTCCAAGCTCAGTAGCAAACTTAGCTCCTTCGCCTTCTTCAGGGTCGCTTAGCATTTCAACGCAGTAGCCAGTAATAATATCGCCATTATTGAGACGTATTGAATAAACTGTAGTCCTGTCTGCAATAACATCTTTTAGCTTTGAGCTTGCTGCTGCTGAAAAACATTGGAAAGCTAGCAAAAAGCAAATAACTAATAATACTAATTTTCTTTTCATAATTATTATTAATTTAAAAAAATTAAATTTAAAGAAAATGAAGGAAATAGAAAAGGGTTTATTTGTTTATTTGTTGATTTGTAGGTAACATTCTTTTAAAAGCTTAGTTTTCTTTTATAAATTCAGAACTCCAGACCCCATAACGAAAATAAAGGAGTTAGGAGATTTGCCTCGTAAATAACAATTGCTCAAATCATACAGAAAATAACAAATGACTAATGACCAATAAAAACTATTTTTTAAGATAGATTCTGACATTCGTCAGAATGACACTTTTACTTATGTCATCTCTATTATAATGAAGCTCTTGCTTTATCAGGGGGTTCGGAATGACACAGACAAACTGTCAATTATCAATTATTTTAACTCTTGTAAGTTTTAAGGGCGCACTCGGTTTATGATGTAAAGGAACTTTTTCGTCAATAACTACGCTTGTATCCAATCCAAATGCTTTACTTTCCGGTATACCGATGTTGTTAATTAATTCGTGTGCCTTCATTATTAGCATATCAATAAATTTTAAATCAAAATCATGAGTATGAATTCTATCAATCAGAACGAATTTAAAATCGCCTTGAATTTGATGTTTTCTTAGCGATGGGAAATTGCTTATAATGTCAATTTCTTTAGCTCTAATCAAATCCTCAATTACTTTTCTGTATAAAATATTAACTTTTGGACTTATTCTGAATCCCAAAATAAAATCAATACGAAAAACAATATTTGGAATAAGCTGAGTAACGAAATATTCCATAGTGCTTGGTTCATCAGTATAGTTAATATGAATGAACCAGTATTTATGAGCACGTTTAGGGAATTTATTCAAAATAGAATAAGTAATTTTATTTTCTATTTCATACATATTATCTGCCTTTGTCAAATATACTAAATTCTGAGTAAAATAAGGAATATGCTCATCTTTTTGTAAATCACTAATGGCTGGCAGGTATTTTCTTAAATCAGTAAACTGCATATAACGCTTCTTGATTTCTCTTGCATCGAACCAAACGTACATAACAAACGCAAAAACCAAAGAAAGTGCAATAGTAAACCATCCGCCGTGAACAAACTTATTCATATTGGCAAATAGAAAAGTAATTTCTATAGTCAGGAAGAACAAAAGGAAAAGCAAAACCAACAGCATATTTCTTTTTTTGTTGAGCCGAAGATGATAAGTAACTAAAATTGTTGTGATAATCATAGTTATTGTAATCGCAAGTCCATAAGCGGCTTCCATTTTTGCTGATTCAACGAAATAAAATTCAACGAAGCAGCAAGAGACAAAAAGCAGCCAGTTAATAAAAGGAATATACATCTGACCTTTTACTTCAGTGGGATGCTCAATTTTTAGTTTTGGCCAGAAATTTAATTGAATAGCTTCTGAAATCAAAGTGAAAGTTCCGCTTAAAAGTGCCTGACTTGCAATAATTGATGCTAAAGTTGCTAAAATAATACCGGGTAGCAAAAACCACTCTGGCATAATTGTATAAAAAGGATTGGTTGCGTCTGTAGTTATTTCCTTATGAGTTAGAACCCAAGCACCCTGACCTAAGTAATTCAAGATTAAAGTAGTTTTAACAAAAATCCATGATATTTTTATGTTTTTATAGCCGCAATGTCCTAAATCGGAATACAGGGCTTCGGCACCAGTTGTACAAAGGAAAACAGCTCCCAGAAGTAAAATCCCTTCAGGAAATTCACTGAGAAAAACATAGACGTAATATGGATTAAATGCTTCTAAAACAGCCGGATAATTTAAAATTTGCAGAATGCCAAGAATACCAATCACAGAAAACCAAACTAGCATAATCGGACCAAAAGATTTACCAAGATTTTTTGTCCCAAACTGCTGAGAAAAAAACAACACAACAAATATTGCAATGACGATTGGAATAACTGAAAGTTCCGGATTAAATGATTTTAAACCTTCTACTGCAGAAGTAACAGTGATTGAAGGAGTTAGTACTCCGTTTGCAAGAAATGTAGCGCCACCGATAATTGCAAAAACATAAACGTTTTTCTTTTTTTTTCTAAGAAGAGCGTAAAGAGAAAAAATCCCTCCTTCGCCGTTATTGTCTGCTTTTAGTGTAATCAATACATATTTAATCGTAGTTTGCAGGGTTAAAGTCCAGATTACACAGGAAATAGCACCGACAATGAAATTATGTGTCAGACGCGTTCCGTCAATCAATGCATTCATAACATAAAGCGGGGAAGTTCCAATGTCCCCGTAAACTATTCCCATTGATATAATAATTCCCAGCAATCCAAACTGAGCGTGGTTCTTTTCTAATTTATCAGTTTTTAAGCTATGAGCCGTTGGTTCCATAATACATAAATATTCTTCATCTTAAAAAACAAATATACAAAAAACTTTTAAAAATATATCTAGTAGTTAAATATAAAAAATCATTTTTTCTTTTGTTTGATTATTCAATTTTTCTTAAATTTTAATTTAATTTTTGAAATAAATTTATTAATTATAAAATATATCAAAAAAATGAATAAATCATGTTTTCCGTTTAAAATTTGCATACTTTTTTTAATTGCACTATTCTTCAATATTTTAAACCTTCCTGCTGAAATAAAAGAAGCAAAAGAAGTGAAGAATCTGGAATTAAAAAAACTTTTAGAGGGTTTAAAATTAAATGGTTCAATTCTTATTTATGATTATAAAAAAAATACTTTTTACTCAAATGATTTTAAATGGGCAAAAACAGCTCATCTTCCAGCATCTACTTTCAAAATACCTAATTCAATTATTGCTCTCGAAACGGGTATTGTTGAAAACGATTCCTCAATTTCAAAGTGGGACGGGAAAGAACGATATTTAAAAGTGTGGGAGCAGGATTTGAAATTTAAAGATGCTTTTAAATTCTCTTGCGTTCCTTGCTATCAGGAAATTGCGAGGAAAATTGGTTTTAGCAGAATGAAAAGTTATTTAAAAAAATTAGATTACAAAGGAATGGTTTTTAATGAAAAAACTATTGATAATTTTTGGTTGGAAGGAAAATCGAAAATCTCTCAATTCGAGCAGATTGATTTTTTAAAGAGATTCTTTTTTTTAAAACTTCCAATTTCAAAACGAACTTCAGTTTTAATGAAAAATATTATGATTGCTGAAAAAACTGATAAATATACATTAAGCGGAAAGACCGGCTGGGGAGTGCGTCAGGGCAACAATAACGGCTGGTATGTCGGATACGTTGAAGTTAATAATGAAGTATTTTTCTTTGCTACAAACGTAGAACCAAAGAAGGATTTTAATATAGATAATTTTAATTCAGTTCGGCTGAAGCTAACAAAGGAAGCATTGAAGCTAATGAAGATAATTAATTAGCTGTCAGCAATCGGCTGTCAGCAATCGGCTGTCGGCTATCGGCTGTCGGCTATCGGCTGTC
>DAIOVK010000007.1:0-18475 GCA_036759045.1 Kapaibacterium sp. (SeqCode)
AATCTATGATTCAATAAGGACTAAAGACGGAGAGCAATTCGTATGTTATATTTCGCCGATGATTAATAAAGAAAGTATATATAGTGGAGCCGTTCTTTTCTTAGAAAATGTAACTAAATATCAGAACTCTTGACTTCTCGTAGTTTGTTTTTTCGCAGTTTATCAAATGAAAACTCTCATTTTAAAAGTGAGTTACCAATTGGACCTTAGTCATTAGTAGTGTAGTAATTTATTGAAAACCTGATAATAACTTCTTAATCCAGTCATACTATCAACACGTTGATAGTATGACTTTTCTTCATACTTGCGTAAAGTTTCTCGGAGTTTTGCGAAAGTTAAAAATCTTAACTATCTAAACCTTCTAATCTTTCTAAACCTTATTTCAACTTCATCAGTTCTATGAAAACTAATTCTTTACTAGATTGTTATTTTCCCAAGTATATTGATAGGTTGTTTTTGAACTATCGGAGCAAACAATAATATACTTAATACTCATTGGGGTAATGATTTGTGCTTCTGATGTCTGGAATTTCACTGTTTTATCAACATCGACTCTTTTTAAAATCAATTCTTTTGCTACACTATCTGAAATAAATCCATCAATACGGATAGTATATCTTTTACCATAAATTGTTCCATCGCCAAAAATTGTTGAATCAACTTTGGAGGGTTCTCCACTGCCTTTTTCGTCTTTGTTGGGACCTTCTTTTTCAGAACAGGAAGCTATAACTAAGCTAAAACAAGCAATTAGAATTAGTAATAAATTTTTCATAGCAATTCTTTTCTTAATTAATAATAAAATTTTGAACTAAATTACAATAGAATTTGTTTTTATACAAGGAAAATTATCTACAGTTTGAGCAACGTCCACAAACAGATTGGTATTCATCATCTTCAAAGTAGTCTAAAATAAAATTTCTCTTGCATTTGTCAGTAGTTGCGTATTCAAATACAAGTTTCGCTTTTTCGTAAGCCCTGTCTCTACGCCTTTTTATATCTTTAAAATCAACTGGAATTTCGTTGTCTTTTCTTCTTTTATCTAGCAAAATAATTCCCGGTGGCATCGGCATTGTAAAGTCAATTAAACCACTTAATTTAAATGAGTTTAGAGCTGTGATAAATTCATCATAATGAAAGAAATATTTCTTCAAAAAGTAATTTATATTAAATTCAACAGGTCGATTGAATGCCGAAGAAGATATTGAACGAAGAATTGCTTCCAAAATCTTTTTTCGCTGCCCTGTTATGTTTGTGTAATACTCAAGAAACCTTTCGCGTGAACTGTTTAATTTTATCATCGAAGGAACAAATTTCACATTTTCTGTGATGATTTTTGCTTTATCAAGAAATTTTAAAATGGATTGGCAGGAATATATTGGGATTTTTGACAAATTTGAGATTTGCTCTACTGAAAGCGTTATTGGTAAAGATGATATTTCATTAATTTTTACATTATGAACATCATAAAGAGCATTATAAACACAGACGAATTCATTGAAAAAAGGATAGTTTGAATTTATAAAAAAATCTTGCAGGTAAGTATCATTATCGTTATAAAACAAATAACAGTAAGCACCTTTCCCGTCGCGACCGGCACGTCCCGCTTCCTGATAGTATGCTTCGAGTGTTTGCGGCAAATCTGTGTGAATTACATTGCGAACATTTGCTTTATCAATTCCCATTCCAAAGGCATTTGTTGCAATGATTACAGAACTTTCCTTATTCAAAAATGCTTCCTGTGTTTTCTTGCGGGTTTTGTCTTCCAGCCCGGCGTGATAAATTAAAACTTCGTGATTCATCTCTTGAAGCAATGAACCGTATTCTTCTACTTTCTTTCTCGTGCCACAATATATTATTGTTGAGCCATTCTTCGTTTTATCCAGAACTCGGGAAATGCTGTTTTCTTTTTTATAAATAACTTCTTTTGTAATGTAATGCAGGTTCGGGCGGTCGAAACCACGGATGAATTTCTTTACATTCTTTATTTTTAGCGACTTAATTATATCGTTCTGGACTTCTGGGGTAGCAGTTGCGGTAAGGGCAATTATTGGTATTTGTGGTAGTTCTTCCAATGCTCTTGAAATAAGTAGATAAGAAGGGCGGAAATCGTGTCCCCATTCTGAAATACAGTGAGCTTCGTCAATAGCGAGAAATGAAATGCGAAGTAGTTTTAATGCTTCAATGAAACGATTGTTATCAAGGCGCTCTGGTGCTATATATACAATTTTGTAATTTCCTTCAATCATTTCGTTTATACGAAAATTCATTTGCTCAAGTTCAATTGAACTGTTTATAAAAGTAGCAGGAATGTTGATTTTATTTAGCGTATCTACCTGGTCTTTCATCAATGCAATTAATGGTGAAATAACTATTGCAGTTCCTTCAGAAATAATTGCCGGTAGTTGGTAGCATAGAGATTTTCCGCCACCGGTCGGCATAACAACAAGCGTATTTCTTCCTTCTAAAATCGTTTGGACTATTTCGTCCTGACCCTTGCGAAAGCAATCGTGACCGAAATTTTCCTTTAATTTTCTATTCAATAATTCAATGCTATACTTCATAAATACAAATTTACGAAAGATAAAGATAAAAATTTTTTAATTTTACATTTTTTTTTGAGATAAAATTCAAAAAAATGTGTTTTTATAATTAGAGTATGTTACAAAATAGAAAAACTTTTAAAAATGAGATTTTTAACATTTATACTTTTCATTGTTCTTTCAAATGTTTTATTTGCAAATAACTCTATTGTTATTAATGAAGTATGTGCTTCCAACGACAAATCTTTACTTGATGAAGATTACGAAGCAAGCGACTGGATTGAGATATATAACACGACAGATTCATCAATAAATTTAAAAGATTGGCGAATTTATGACAAAAACGATTTTTCAAAAGCTTGGGTTTTACCAGACACAGTAATTGCAGCAAAAAGTTATTTGATTTTATTTGCTTCTGATAAAGACCGGGTTAGTAGTGGAAATTACAGAATAGAAGCTGCTGGAACAGGAGCAGTTGAATGGGCAACAGAAGATTATTTTCGCTTTCATTATCTAAAAGTAGCAGGTGATTTTGACATATCAGTAAAAATTCCTTATTTTAAATCTGATTATATTTTCTCTCTTGCTGGTTTGATGCTTAGAGATTCGTTAACTGCAAGTTCACCGTATATTAGTATGTATTCACAAGTCCAAAATCGTGGTTCTTATTATTGTTTATACAGAACCGAACCTAAAACAAAGCCAAAACAAGTTTATAATTTTAAAGAAATTGAATACCCAAATGTATTTGTTAGGATTAAACGTGAAGATGATACAGTTAAGACTTTTTATTGGGTAAAAGATTTTCAGGAATGGAGAATAATGGGCAAGTTCAAAAGTTCAAATCAGGATAGTGTTTATATTGGTATTACTTCAACTGTTTCGAATAATGACTCAATACCATTAGCATATTTTTCAGATTTAGTTTTTAATAGCGACACAATAAATTTTCATGAATTAAAGGTTTTTGATAATACAAACTATCAGAATTATAGTTTTTATATAAAATTATTGCATACAAATTTTGAAATTAGTAAAAGTGGAGAAAATATTTTTCTTTGGGATAACAAAGGTAAACTTCAAGATGAATTAGAATTTCCTAAATTAGCAAATGATGTCAGCTATGGAAGATTTCCAGATGGGGCAGATGAAAAAATGTTCTTTTTTCCAGCAACTCCTGAAAAATCAAACCAGAATGAACTAATAAATATTTTATCTGAACCTATTTTTTCTATTGATGGTGGATTCTTTAGTGATACTTTCAATTTAATCATAACTTGTGAAGAAGAAAATGTAAAAATTTTCTATACATTAGACTGTTCTGAACCAACCGAAAATTCAATATTATATTTAGGGGAAAACTTATTAATTGATAGCACCACTGTAATAAGAGCAAGAGTTTTTAAAAATGATTACTTTCCGAGCAAAATAGTTACTAATTCATATATATTCGATGAGCAAAATAATATTCCAATTGTTTTTCTTGTTGCAGATAATAATTGCTTAAACGACTCAATAAATGGAATATTTTCACCAAAAAATAAATGGACTGAATTAGAAGTACCTGCAAATTTTACTTTCTGGAATAAAAATCATAACAAGAAATTTAAAAGCGATATTGGTATAAAACTACACGGCAATAATGCCCGAAATCTACCTCAGAAAGCTTTAAGATTAACCTCAAAGAGTAAATATGAGAATAGTGAATTTGAATTTAATTTCTTTGGAAACAAATCTGATAAATATAAGAGATTAGTATTACATAATAGCTCAAATGACTGGCAATTTACTTTGCTTCGTAATGATTTCTCTATTGTTCTTGCTAACAATTTATTAAAAGAAAATTCACCGAAAGTCAATCAGGTTATTACATATTTAAACGGAAAATATTATGGGATAATGCATCTGATGGAAAGAATTGACGAGGATTTCTTATCAAATCAATTTAATATTAATGTAGAAAAAATAAATTATTTAAGAGACAATAATCAGATTAAGTCAGGAAATGGACAAATATATTTTGATATGTATAATAAAATAATGAAAATTGATATGGATAACGATTCGTCATTTAACGAAATTTCAAATCTTATTGATATTGATAATTTTATTGATTATGTTTTTTTAGAAATTTATGGTGGTAATTTCGACTGGCCTAAAAGAAATATAAAATATTGGAGTTCTCCTGAAATTGATTATAGATGGAGATGGACTTGGGACGATATGGACGTTTGTTTTGGTGTTTTGAATAAATGGCATTCTGATAATTTACATCAAATATGTTACTATGATAGTAGCTATTTTTCTTTATTTTTCCAAAAATTAATAAAAAATAATACACTTACTTTAAAACTTTTAAACAGATGGGCTGATTTATTAAATTCTTCATTTCATGAATATGAAACAATTCCTATTTGGGATAGTTTAGTTAATAATATACGTCCATTTATTACAATACATCAGGAATTATGGGATAGTTCTGCTATTGATTGGGAAACAGAAACTGAAATAGTAAGATATTATTTAAAAAGACGACCAGAAGTCATTAGAACTTGTATAATAAGAGAATTTAAAATTCAAGATACACTTGTTATTAATATTGACTCAAGTAATTATTATTTAAATTTTATTAAAATCAATTCTCTTATCATTCAAAATTTTCCCTGGACTGGTATCTATTTCCAAGGCATTCCTATTACTCTTGAAGCTGTTCCAAAGCCGGGTTACGAGTTTGTTAGCTGGGGAAACGAGTTGCTGCCAGATACCTGCTTCCTCGAAATTGCTTTCGATACATCTGAAGTCGTTTTAAACCCAGTATTTAGATTAAAGGAAAATGACGAGAGAACTATTATTTTCAATGAAATTATGTATAAAAGCTCAAATGATTTCAAATGCGGCGACTGGGTTGAACTTTATAATATTTCTGATAAAACTATTGATATATCTAATTGGATTTTCAAAGATGAAGACAATGAGCATAATTTTACAATTCCTCAAGGAACTGTACTAAATTCAAAGGATTATCTTGTGTTATGTGAGAGTAGTGAGAATTTCTCAAATACTTATCCTAACATATTGAATTATAAAGGTAATTTCGATTTCGGACTTGGAAGACCGGACATTATCAGTTTATTTGATTCAGATAACAAATTAATTGATTCTATTGCTTATTCTCATACTGCTCCTTGGGATGCTAATGCAGATGGCACTGGATACAGCTTGGAACTGAATAAATTTAATATTGACAACAATAATCCTCTTAACTGGTATGCTTCATTAATTTATGGTGGAACGCCGGGTGCAATTAACTCTGAATATGTTTCAGTAGAAGAAATTGAAACAGAAAACGACATATATTTTACATGTTATCCAAATCCTTTAAATGATTATTCTGTAATAGAGTATGGAGTCCCATTTAATACAAATATTTCAATCAATATTTATGATTTGCTTGGAAATAAAATCAAAGAAATATATTCCGGTTTGGTTGAAAAAAACAGAATTAATTTTTCAACAGAATCACTTGCAAAGGGAGTTTATTTTATTAAATTGGAAGCTGTTTTTGGTGGTAAAAAAGTGATAAAAGTATTGCAAGTAGTAAAATAGGGGAGTTCTAAAAATTTAAAATTGCCAGTTATTCCGATATGAAGTGAGGAATCTCAAGTTCTGTGGTAGCAATGATTTGTGAGATTCTTCGCTGCGTTTACCAATGGCATCTTTACGTTTGTCGGTCATTCTGAACGAAGTGAAGAATCTCAAGTTCTGTGGTAGCAATGACTTGTGAGATTCTTCGCTTCGCTTCAGAATGACAGGGTTAAGTGATGTAATTTCCATTTAAATAAAGGTCTTACTTCATTGGGGGGTTCGAAATGACACTTTAATTGTATCAATAAATAAAATTTGGTATTACAATTCCTTTTCCAAAATATCTAAAGTATGATTGCGGTTAGATGATTCTTTTAGCCAGGTATTTTTATTTTTCAAAAAGTATGCTTTTGCCTGCTCATATTCATTATGGATAATGCCATCAAGGATTGCCTGCTCAATTTTGGATTTGATATATCCCACGGAATATGATGGCGGTATTTTGCAAATTTCCATAATCTCTTCGCCTCGGACTGGTGATTGGAATTCACGCAATTTGTCTTTTTCCTGTACTTCAATAACTTTCAGTTTGACATTTTCGTAGTTTTGAAAGTATTTTTCGCTCAGATTCGGATTATTTGTAGTAATGTCTGCCTGGCATAAAGTAAAAAGGTCTTCAAGGAATTCACCTGCCTGAAAAGCGAGGCGCCTTACGGCAGAATCAGTAACTTCTTCATCAACAAGAGCCATAGGGCGTTGGTGTAATCTTACCAATAATTCCACCTGAGCAATATGTTCGAGAGGTAGTTTTAATCTTCTGAAAATCTTTTCTACGAACCTTGCACCGATTTCTTCGTGTCCATGGAAACTCCAGCCAGTTCCTTTAATAAACTTTTTAACAAGTGGTTTTGCAATGTCGTGAATCAGTGCAGCAAAACGCAGCCATAAATCATTTGAAACTTCTGCAACGTTATCAAGTACCTGAAAGGAATGCTGTAAAATATCTTTATGCCCGTAGTTGGTGCCGTTTTCATTAACGACCTCAACACCAGAGAGTTTGTCTAATTCAGGAAAAATTATTTTTAAAACATGGGTGTCAAAAAGAATTTGAAGTCCTACGCTTGGTTTTGGAGTTGCAAGAATTTTTAAAAATTCATCTGTAATGCGTTCCTGAGAAATGATTGAAATGCGCTCATACATAGATTTCATTGCTTTAATAGAACTTTTATCCACTTTAAAATCTAATTGGGCAGCGAAACGTGCAGCACGCATCATCCTCAAAGGGTCGTCAGAAAAGGTTTTTATTGCGTCCAACGGGGTTTTAATCACTTTTAATTGTAAATCTTTTTTCCCATTGTACATATCAATAATTTTACCGTAATCAATTTTATTAAGCGAGACAGCAAGCGTATTAATCGTAAAATCGCGTCTTTGAATATCGTCTTCTAATGTTCCTTCTTTGATTAATGGATTTCTGGTATTTGGCAGATAGACTTCTTTTCGCGTGCCTACAAATTCTAACTTGACATTTCCATAAGGCACCATAGCGGTTCTGAACCGAGGATATGTAATTGCTTTTGAATGTAGTTTTTTTGCTAATTCTTCAGCAAAAGTAATTGCATCACCAATAACTGTAAAATCGAAATCAGTTCGGTCTCTATTGAGATAGTGGTCTCTAACATAACCACCGACAGCATAAATCTTATAGCCAAGCTCACCGGCAATATCACCTATTCTCCGGACAATATCCTCCTCAATCACTAAGGTATCCAAGTGATTGCTTGAAATTGTCATTATTTCTTTTCTGCGAATTGTTCTTGTTTTTTTAGGTTTGTCTGTTTCTTTGATGATTTCTTGCATAATTAATAATTAGTCTATAACAAATGCTCTAAATGAGAAAATTTGAGCTTTGGGGTTTAAATAGTCATTATTTTGTAATCCAGCTTTATGGCATAAATTTTCAAGATATTCTGTTAAATTCCATTTCTGTTCGACTGGAACCTGAGGAAGGAAAATTCCGCCGTTTCTGTTCAAACGAATATAAAGGCCATCGCGACCTATCTGAATTTGTGAAAAGTCTGTTACTCTTGTCATTCTTGAAAGAACAGTTATTTCAAAATTTAAACTGTCTAATTCTTTTTTTGTAATTGGTCCAAAACGATAATCTTCAGTGGAAGCTATTTGAGCCGAAAGTGCAACTTCTTCAAATAAAGGAAAATCAGAAGTTGTGTGTCCCATACAAGCCCGTAGCTTACCTTTCTTTTTAATAGTAACAAAAGCTGGAAGCTGCAGGTTTAAATTTTCATTCTTAATATTTAAATAAGAAGTATCTTTGATATTCAAAATTTTATTATGAATGCTTGTTTCTGCGGTTTGTTTTAATAATTCTTGTTCTTCTTCGGTGAATTGAGGTAATTCTATGAGAGGATTTTTGGATTTTACTAATGCAGCCCCCAAATAGCCGACCACTCTGGTTGTATCAGTAGCATGATAGGGACTGTCGGCAGAGGTTGCATATTTTAATGGCATAGAGTTGTTTGCTCCAAGTTGTTCTGCTGCCATCATTACAGTTAAAAGAGGAGCACCGCCGCAAGCTTCTTTTTTTTGAATGAAAATATCATTTGAAAGTTTCAAATAATCGTAGCGTTCAAAATCAGTAATAAGAGAATGGTCAAGAGATTCTGCCTGCTTTTGACTGTGAAAATGCGATAAGTCAGTGCTTGCAACAAGTAAGACTTTTTTGTTTGTTTCTTTTATTGATTTTATTAAAGAAAGCATTAAGTCATCTGCAGTATTAAAATCGGAAGAACCAATGATTATCGGGACTATTGGCACATCTGGCAGGACGACCTGCAAAAATGGAATTTGAACTTCTATGCAATGCTCACTTCTGCTCGTATTCCAATTGTGTCCTTCTCGGGAAATCTTTATATTCATTCCGTTTTTAGCAATGGCTTTTGCTAATTCCTTGTCAATTTTGGAAACCCCAAGTGGAGTTGTGTATGCATCGCCATCGAAAACACTAATTCCATGAAATGCACAGATGTGACTTGGACCAATAACGACTATTGCATCGTATTTTCTGCCTACGACTTCACGATAAGCACCTCCTGCTACCCAGCCACTATAAACATATCCGGCATGGGGAACTATTAATGCAAATATTTCTTCTTTCTTAGAAATGATTGACTTTTCTTTATTAAGATATTCATTTATTAAAGAAAGCAGTTCGTTTTTATCATCAGGATAAAAGCTGCCAGCAACAGTTGCAGGACGATACGATATTTTTTCTTCTGGTAACATATCTTGACTTTGCAAATTATTTAATGCAGTTAGTAAAATCAATAAAATTAAAAGAATCATCGTAAATTATTTATAAATTAGCGACTTCAATAATTTTTCTATATGATGGAATAGATTCTTTTTTTCGTTTAATTACCTGTAAGGCAGAAGCAACAATTTCTTTATAAGTTAAACCAAATTTTTCCATCAGTTCTTCTGGTTCTCCACTTCCACCAAAAGAATCTTTAATTCCTACAAATTCGATTGGAACAGGGAAATTTTTAACAACGACTTCGGCTACAGCACTTCCCATTCCGCCATAAATCTGATGCTCTTCAGCAGTAACTATAGCTTTACATTCTACGGCAGCTTCAACGATGGTTTTTACGTCAATCGGTTTTATTGAAGAATTATTGATAACCATAGCAGAAATACCAAATTCCTTTTCTAATTTATCAGCAGCCAGAAGTGCTTCCCAGACCATTATACCGCAAGCTATTAAAGCAACATCATTTCCTTTACGCAAAACAGTAGCACGTCCAATTCTAAATTCTGTTTCATCTGTTGTAAACATTGGAACTGGCGAGCGACCAAATCTTATATAAACGGGTCCTACCATTTTTCCGGCAGCAATTGTTGCTTTTTTAGCTTCAGTGTAATCGCAAGGAACAATTAGAGTTAGGTTTGGCAAGGAGCGTAAAAAGGAAACTTCTTCGAGTGACTGGTGAGTAGCACCGTCGGGACCGACAGTAATGCCGGAATGTCCGCCACCAATCTTCACATTTACGTTGTTATAGCAAACTGAAAGCCGAAGCTGGTCTGCACAACGGAAAGCAGCGAATGCGCTGTAGCTCGCAAAAAATGGAATTTTGCCTGATAAAGCTAATCCGGCAGCGATAGTGGTAGCATTTTGCTCTGCAATACCAATAGAAAAGAATCTATCCGGAAATTTTTCCTTAAAGTATGAAGTAAGGACGGAGCCGGTAATGTCTCCGCCGAGAACGACAACATTTTCGTCTTCCTCTCCTAACTGGACAAGCCCTTCGCCGAAACCGTGTCTTGTTGGTTTTTTCCCTAATAAAGTATATGTGTTCATTTAAGTTCTTCCAATGCTAATAATGCTTGTTCTTCATTTGGTGGATTGCCGTGCCATTGGTATTTGTCTTCCATAAATGAGACAGCTTTACCCATTTTGGTTTTTGCAATAATGACAGTTGGCTTTCCGGTTTTTGAATTATAATTCATTGTAAATTTGTCGAAAGCACGGATAATTTGCTCTGTGCTATTTCCATCAATGATTATAACGTCGAAGTTGAAAGATTCAAATTTTTTATCTAAAGGATAAATATTCATAACGTCATGGACACGTCCATCAATCTGACAATCGTTATTATCAACAATCCAGCATAGATTGTCGAGTTTAAAATTTGCAGCAGCCATAGCTGCTTCCCAGCAGGAACCTTCCTGAAGTTCTCCATCGCCTGTTAAGCAGAATACTTTTTGTTGATTTTTATCAAGATATTTGTCGTTCATTGCCATACCGACAGCAATAGAAATACCTTGCCCGAGTGAGCCGGTTGAAACTTCGATTCCGGGAAGTCCCATATCTCTGCCGGGATGTCCTTGCAAACGGCTACCAAATTTTCGTAAGGTTTCCATTTCTTTAACTGGATAAAATCCTGCTCTGGCTAAAGCAGAATACTGCACCGGACAATAATGTCCGCTACTTAAAATAAATCTATCACGTTCCTTCCAAAATGGTTCATTCGGATTGTAATTCATATACGCACCAAAATAAAGAACAGAAAAAACATCTGCTATTCCGAGAGGTCCTCCGCTGTGTCCGGATTTTGCCCTAACTAACATTTTAATAATATCTCTACGGATTTCTAAAGTTATTTCTTTAAATTCGTGGGCTTTTCGTTTTTGGTTTTGGAAAATTTTATTGCCAAACTCTAATATTTCATTCATCTTATATTAACGATAATTAAATATAATTTCAACAATATTCATTTTTGGATATTGAATATTTTCAAAACTACGAAAATTTATTTACAAAAAAAAGTTTATGATAATGATTGCTTTTTAAATTGTGATTGAAGAAAGGCGGAAAATGAAGTTGGATTTTGATTATTGTTGCTTGTTTGCTTAATTGGATTTTCTTTTAATTTTGCAGGAAAATTATTAATTGTTGAATTAGTGATGTTTTTCTGTTGAGTTGGAAGCTCTGAAATAAGTGAAACATTTGTATCGTTAGCACCTATTAGCAGCGTTTTTTCAGATGCTTTCACAATAAATAAATAAGATTTTGGAGTTAAAGCAATTTTTGAAATAATATTTAAATCAATATTTTTATTTTTTCCGAATCCTTTTCTGGCTAATTTTTTTGTAATAATAAGAATAATGGTCAGTAAAGCAATTACTAATCCGATTGAAAAAATTACATTTTGGTATGGTATTTCATTCATAACTTAATTATTTTTTAATTCCACGAATACGGTCTGCTGGGTCAATAAGTGTGGTAATTCTTATACCGAAGTGCTTGTCAATAACAACTACTTCTCCTTCAGCAACTTTTTTCCCATTAATAAGGACATCGACTGGTTCGCTCACAAGTTTATCAAATTCTATAACAGAACCTCTGCCAAGACGTAGAATATCGCGAATAAGCATATTTGTTCTACCGAGTTCGATGGATACAGGAAGCTGTAAATCATAAAGTAATTCTAGCTTAGGGTCAAGAGGGGAATATATAGTACCCTCTTGATTATATTCCATTTCAGGAAATTTCGGATATTCTGCTGTAGCAATAGACGAATCTGTCAAAGAAGCTTGTCCGTCAACATCTGATATTTGTCCTGATTCAGAACCAGCATTACTAATAAGGGCATCAATTTCTTCTTGTGTCATTGACATTTTTTAAATCTCCTCTGGTTTGTAAGTTAAATCTTGGTCAACAAGCTCTTCTTCTTTTAAAGGTCGCATAACTCTAACGGCTTTTTTCCCATCAACGCTTCCGGGACGTGCAGCTAATTTCCTTCTTCCGGAAATGACAATCTCAATTTCCTGATTAACTTTTTTATTCAATCTTAAAATATCACCCTGCCGTAAAGATAGTAATTCACCTACGG
Source organism: Kapaibacterium sp. (SeqCode) (assembly GCA_036759045.1). Taxonomy (GTDB): domain Bacteria; phylum Bacteroidota; class Ignavibacteria; order Kapaibacteriales; family UBA2268; genus JAAYJM01. The sequence continues at coordinate 12,539 of DAIOVK010000007.1, forward strand.
TTATTGAGGTTTTTCCTAATTCAGCAATTATAGGTAAATATGTTGTCGCCATTTGCATTTTCATTATTTCAATATTTTCTCTAATTCGCTGTGGGCTAGACTTAAAGGCAGTTGTTGTTACCTGCTGCCTGTTTAGTCTAGCCAATACTTCTTCCAAAGCAAAAGTTGGAAAACAAAGGTTCATCAGATATGTGTGGGCGCCAATATTGACATCAAATGAAACAACAACAACGATTTCAGATGAAGGAGCAATCTGCACAAAGTCTGCCTCCATTTCCAATCGCTGGTAAGTAAAACTCAAATCCGCAATAGAACGCCAGGAATTTCTTAAATCTGAAAGAGCATGCTCAACAACTCCCCGGATTACTGCCTGTTCAATCGGAGTAATGGTTCGGGATTTTGTTTCAGTATCTGCTGTACCGCCGAGTAGCCGTTCAATAATAGAAAGGGCTAACTGTGGTTGTATTTCCATTATTCCACTTCCATCAGTTCCTTCTATATCAAAGACGTAGATGCAGCTTGGGTTAGAAACTGAAAGAATAAATTCTGAATAAAACAACTGGTCAACTGAAGTAACACTAATTGATACAACAGTTTGAAGTTTTGAAACCAAAAAGTAGCTAAATACTTCTGCAAAACTCTCGTGAATAGTGTGAAGAGTTCTTACCTGATTTTTGGAAATACGATTAGGACGACGAAAATCATAGTTAGTTATATCACTTTTTTGATATTTACCAGATAGCAATTGGTCAACATCAACGTTGCCGCTTGTCATCTCATTAAGCAGATTATCTATTTCATGTTGTGATAAAACGTCAGCCATAATTTAACTCATTGTATAATAAATTCCTGAATTAATACATTTGTTAATAAAATCTTCTTTGATGTAAAAATTGGGTCTAACTCTTTTGAGAAAATTTTAACTAGAGAATCTGTTGGTGTCGATTCCAAATCCTCTATAGTAAGGTTTCTTATAGAACTATTAATAATATGTCTTGTTTCAGCCATAATCATTTTCCAAAGTTTACTGTTAGCTTTTTCACCTTTTAATTCTAATAAATCTTTTTCTTCTCTTGGAAGGAAAGATATTCCAAGGTCAAGGACTACAAATTTACTGGGGTCATTTTTTGGATTAGTTGTAATTCTTCCAGTTACATCAAAGATAATATTAGCTTTTTCTTCTTCCGTTAAAAATGATAAATCATTACCAAATTTTGATTCTCCCTTTATTTTGCTTTCATCTTCTGATTTTTCATTTGATTCAATGCTATCTTTCCCAGAATTATGACCACCTTGATTAATTGAGGGCAGAATAAAAATTGAAAAACCAATAAATATAATTACTACAGTTACAATTACAATACCTGCAATAATACCAGCCATAACGATAGGACTCATTCCATTTTTTGCCACTTTTGGCTTTTCCGGAATTTGTTTTTCTTGTAAATCGTCCATATTTCCTTTCCTTTTTCCCATTTTCTTAAAAAGAATTTATAAAAAATGTGCCAATAGCATTAATCGACATTTGGCAATCATTTTTAGTTAAAATTTAATAATATTCTACAATTTTTAAAAAAAGATGGATAATTGGCTATTATTATTCAAAAAGATTTTTAATTTGTGAAAAATCCGGGATGCCATTAATAATCATATATATAATGAAAATAACAGCAATAAAAAAAATAAATTTAAATAATTTTTTTATTATTGAAAAGAATAATCCGATGATTAATAAACCGATAATAATATAGTCAATCATAATTTAAGAACTCCAGATGCCTCGTTTTTTTATTTCGTAATTAATATAGTTCTAATATTTTAAATTAATATTTTTGTAAAATTGAAATCATATAACTCCCAAATAAATTTGAGAGTTATTCTAATCATTAGAGTAACTCCATAATTTATTATGGAGTTTAAAAGTGAAATTATTCTTTACGAGACAAATCTGCTAACTCCATTATTTTCGTTACTGTGTCAGGATATCTGAATTAACTGAGTTTGAAAGTAAATGTAATAATGCCATACATTTCTTTTTGCTCTTTTAATTTATTGAATCTCCATTGCTTTAAGGCATCCATAGCAGCTTTTTCGAGTATTGGGTCTCCTTTTTGGAGTGGAAGCATACTAATTACAGTGCCGTCATAAGATACTGTGAATTTTATTTTTATTTGTGCGGCTGTGTTTGCTCCACGAGGATAAGCTGGAATTTTTTTCTGAAGGACAGTTCTGTTTCCGCCTCCACCCCACTCTATATCACCATAACCTAAACCGAGACCGGGTCCTGAACCTTTTTCACCTAATCCTGTTCCATCTGGGCTTCCATTCGGATTACCTAAATTTTTTGAACTGGATCCCTGATTATTTTCTGCATTTTTATTGCTGCTGCTTAGAACATTGGTTGGAGTTAATCTTGAAGCTAATTCAGGGTCATCAGAAACAGTCTTATCAGTGAACTTTGTTTTTGTTGCTTTGCTAGCATCTTCGAGTGGATTTGAAGGAGCTGGACCTTTTAAAGCAGAACCTTCTTCGCTTAAATTACCTTTACTAATTCCGGTGCCATCTCCATCTCCAAAACTTAATAATTCAATAGGTATGGTTTTTTTTCTCTCAATTTTTGCAGTAGTTGGAATTGTAAAATAAACAAAAGATGAAATAAATATAAATAATATATAAAGAGAAAGCGAAATAACAAATCCCCATGCAGTATTGCTATCCCAAGGAATTTTAAAATTTATCTGTTTCTCATCACGATAAGGTATATACATTTTATTATCCCCCCGGATATTAAAAATTTTTTCAAATTTAAGCAATTTGAGTTTTAAAACAAAAAATTTATTTTATTCTATCAATCCAAAAAGTAGAAAAACCTAAATTCCTTGCTTCAGCAGCAGCTTCTGATTTTGTTGGATATGCTCCGAATCTAACTTTATACCATAAGATATCTCTTATATAGTGTTTTACAATATTTGTTTTTACTCCGCGCCGCTGTAATTTCTTTTGCCACTCTTCAGCATCTTCTTTAGACTGTGAAGAATAAATTTCTACAGAATAGATTGCATTTTCAATTTTTTTTGACGTAATAATATCAGTTTTATTTTCCTTATTTAGAGCAACATTTTCCTCTTTTTTAGTTTCTGGAGTTAAAATATCAATCTTTTTCTTATCTTTTTTGGTATAATCTCTTTTGGTTTTCTCAGCAGTCTTTTTTTTCTTTATATGTTTTTTTGTTACTAATGGCTCATTATCTTCATCAACATTAGTTGGAATAATAATTCTTTTAACTTCAGATTTATGCTTAGCTTGGGTTGGGATATTTTTAGTAATTGGTGGTTGAGTTTTTGTTTCTTTTTCTTTAACTTCTTTGGCTGGAATAGTATAATTTTTCAAACTAACAGCAGTGTCAACTTCTTTTTGTAAAGTATCAGCATCTTTCTTTGTAATTATATTTGTTGTATCTTTTATATGCCTGTTTACTGTGTCTAATTCTTTTTTGCTTAGAGTATCAATATTAGCAATTTCTGGAACTTTAGTAGTATCATCCGAAGAAGTGAAATAGTTTTTAATATCATCAACAATGCTAGGATTTATATATATATACGAAGCTATAGCAGCAATTAGAACAGCAATCAACAATGGTAGCCGAGTTTTTCTCCAAATTAGTGAATAAGGAATTGCTCTTTTCTTTTTTTCAGTAATAGGTTTTTCTTTTTTAACTTTTTCTTTTTTGACTTTTTCTTCATTTATTTTTTCTTTTTTAATTTTCTTTATTTCTTTTTGCTCTTCTTTAGTAAACACATCGGTTACTGCAACATCTACTTTATTAGCTGCAGAAGGGTGTTCTGCTTCTATTTCTTCAAAATTAAACTGCTTAGACTTTGGCAAGTCATCAATTGGTTGGAAATTTAAAATTTTATCTTTTATTTCATCTTCAGTAAGTTCTTTATTGTCAAGTTCCTTTTCTTTATCTGGTCTCTTTTTCTTTGTTCGGTTTAGATCCTGTTCGATTAGATTTTTTAAATCATCACTAAGCAAATTAATTCCGAATTCATCTAATTGTTCTGTTTCGGGTTTTGCGGTTAATTCTTCTTTATTTTCTGTATTGTAACCATTTATATTTTCAAATATTTTATCTTCTGTTTTATTGTTTAAAGTAATATCTTCCAGTGAAGAATCGATATTATTAGAAAAATCATTGGATTCTAATTCTTGAAAGTTTTCCGGGATTGATGGAATTTCCGGGTTATTAACCAATTCCTCTGATTCATCTTGGTAATTAAATGGTTTATAAGCAGTAATTTCTTCTTTTTCTTCATTATCGAAAGAAAATGCTTCTGGCTTCGGAGGCAAAACCTCATCGCTATCGAAAGAAAATGCTTCTGGCTTCGGAGGCAAAACCTCATCGCTGTCGAAAGAAAATGCTTCTGGCTTCGGAGGCAAAACCTCATCGCTGTCGAAAGAAAATGCTTCTGGCTTCGGAGGTATTTGTTCTTCTTCGTTAAAAGCATTCCAAACTGAATTGGTATTACTTTGAGAAGGAGTTTGAAAACTATCTATAATATTAGAAATATCATCAGGATTAGTAATATTTGTTGCATTATCAGAAATGACAGGGAGAAACTCAGATAAATCACCGGGATATTTAATTCCTTGATTGAGCTTGAAGCAGTCGTTACTTTGGTCATCAATTTGAAATTTACCAACAAGTTCTTCTTGCTTTAAACTATTTGTTGGAAGATTTGCCATTTTAATTTTTTAAAATTTATAAAAAACCCCAGCAGCTAAAAATAAATCCCTTTCCTTATAGTTTTCCCAAATGAAAACATTTGAGTTAAGTATGTTATTTATTTTTGCATAAATTACGAAATTGTTACTTAATTTATAATCAGCATAAGCATTTATATTAAAAAACGATGAAAGCTTACGCTCGTTTAACAAATCAGTATATCTTTCACTATAACCAATTATCCCAAATTGCGTGCCAAATTTATCGGACCAATTTCTTCTGTAATTAGCAGCAATTTGGTAAGATGGAACAAAAGGTATATATTTACCGGTACTTTTTAACTCTTTTCTTTGATATGTTATGTTCAAATTTACTAAATCGTTTTGAGTAAATGAAATATCAGCATCGCAGGATACCCCCCAGTTCTTTGCTTTGTCAAAATTAAGATTAAAACTGCCAGTACTGTCGTAAAGGAAATAAGGATGATGCTCAGAACTTGATATATTAGCTGAGATAGCTACAGAATATTTATCTGATGGATGGAAAAGCAGTGATGATTTTAATTGAATCACATCGGGAATACCAATTTTAGAAGTATCTGTTATGTAAGGATTTGTATTATAAAAATCAGCAAAGCTAAGATTTAGATATTTTGATGTTAGATTATTTCGTAATGTAAAGTATTTATTTATATTTATGTTCAAAATACCATCTAAATAAATGCGAACATCATTTGACAAGTAATCGCTCTTATTTTGAATACCAGCTTTTGCAGTAATAGTAAGAAAATCGTTAATATAGCTTAAATAGCCGTTAAGTTGAGTGAAAGTATTGTTAAAAGTTGTAATATTGTCAATTTCAAACTCAATATTGGCACCGACTGTAAAATCATCAATATCTTTTGTTATTAAAAGAAAAGCATCAATAAGAGTTTCGTTTTGCTTGTTAATATCTTTTAAGGAGAATAATTTTAAATTTGCTCCGGTTTCAAAAGAGAATCCTTCAAATTCGCCAGTGGAATTAATATCAAAATCTAAAGCGAGAGCATTTCTATCGGTTGGATTATTTATTGCATAAAGCTTTAGGTTGTCGTTCTGAATATTAAATGAAGTAACTGTTTTGCTCCCACCAAAAATAAAGTACTTTTTTGGAGCAATATATTGAGAAGATATTTGAGCATTAAATTTATTATAATCAGAATTTTCTATGTG